>SBBR01000111.1 GCA_005239615.1 archaeon | reverse complement strand
TCGCAGGCTTCAGGCACAACATCGGCGCGCCTGTGCAGGAGTCCATCGGTCGAATAAGCCTTGCTCTGGGCAAGATAAGGGAGAAGTACGGGAAAAACGCATAGGTTTTTATTCAACCTTCGTCATTATTGTTTTTGTATGAAACCAAAGCTTAAGGTTTCTGTCCCAAAGGTGGGCTTCATCCCGAAACAATTTAAGAGGAGGAAACTCCCAGCTTTGGTCGGGGGCGCCGGAAAACCCGATGTTGTCAAACCACCATTAATTAGTGGCATCATGTCCCAGCGCTTGTCTAGCAAGAAGGCTTGGAAAAAATAATAGTTTTTTGGCAAACCCGCACATTTATTTTCCTTTTGCCTTGCTTACTAATTAACCATGAGCGCAGGCCTTTTGGACAATCCGCAGCAGCAGTTGGTTTGCGTGGACGCCCGCGGAAAGGAGACAGGCAGAACCGTTGACCGCAAGTCCGCCCATACAAACCCAGGGGTAAAGCACCTCGCAATCCAAGTCCTCGTTTTCAACGCAAAAAGCGAGCTTGTGCTCCACGAGCGCCCAATGAAGAAGGTCGGCGGGGGTGTCCTTGACGCGCCTACAACCCATGTGCTCCATGGAGAGACCAGCGAGGCCGCGGCACTGCGTTGCCTCCGCAACGAGTACGGCGTCGGCAATGGCGTGCAGGTAAAGGTCCTCGGCGGGTACTCATATGAGAAGGATTACGGCGACGGCAGCTGCGAGAATGAGTACTGCCTGGCGGCATTCATCACACATTCCAGAAAAATAACCCCTCACAAGGAGCACGCGCCCAGCATAGTGAACGTGCCAGCAAAGGAAGTGCTTAAAGACATCAGGTCGGGCTCATCAAAGTACCCTGTCTGGCTAAAGGAAACCCTCGCGATTGTCGCAAAGGATGAGGAAGGAAAGAAGTTTTTTGCGTGATTCACGGGCTTCTGGTTAGTTTTCTTTGTCGCCGATTCTAGCATGCTATGACAATAATCGTTCAAAAATTAATGTCGCCCACTATAACTACATCCGTGTAACTCATCCTTAGGCGTTGTCCGATTTCCCTCTCACCCAGCGCCAGCCCATCGACTCCGTACTTCAGCTTCAGCACTTTTTTTCATTCGGTGTCAGCTTAGGGTTCCTTTCAATGACGCTCTTGAGTGCCTGGAATGTAATCTCCCTATCCAGCCCAAATAACCTCACTTGGCTTCTTTTTGCAGGTGTTGCCCTGTTGGTTCCAAGCCAAAAATCTTTTCATTCCTCAACCCTCGCCCCTGCCACTGAAATCTTTACATCGACAGGTTCAATTCCCACCTTCTTCCACTCCGCCTTTACCTTCCTCGCGGTTGCCTTGTTAAAGCACAGGCCTATCCCGCAGTCCCCTCCCCCAGCGCCGGAGAGCTTCGCGGCCGCGCCGTGCCTTTGGGCGATTTCAGCCATTTTCGTGTGCTCCTCAATCTCCAAATTAGCGCCGCTCGCATCGCTGAGGGCTTTCAGCAGCGACCTGTTCTCGCTGATGAACCTTAGGATTTGCAGTTCGTTGCCCATCTCCAGCGCGACAACAGTCTTGTGCGTTGTGCGCTTGATTCTCTCTATTATGGCCTTATATTTGCCCGGCTCCCGCTCCTTGAATTCCCTTATCTTCTTCACAAGCTCCGTGGTCGAGGCGCTCTTTCCCGTGAACCCTACAAGCAACTCGCACTCTTGTGGAAGGTTTACGCTGTGCGCCTCGAAGTGTGGCCACTTCCCCTCAACGACCTGCAGAACGCCCCTGTGCCTTAGTTCCTCCTCGAGCCACTTCGCGTCAAACCTCTTGTATGCGAGCGCCCCGCCGAAGGTCGAGGCGGCTACATCGAAGCCCGAGCCTATCTTTCCCTGTGCGCGGTAGTGCGCAATTATGCCGAGCTTGAACAGCGCTTCTTTCTCCTCCTCCGTTTCAATCCCAATGCCATGCAGTTTCAGCATCGCCCCGATTATGGCCACGACAGTCGCTGCGCTGCTGCCGAACCCCATTTTCATTTTCCTCCCCCTGTATTTCACCGCGCTGATGTCAGAGGTGGTTTCGAGGCTGAAGTTTTTTGCCATGATGCCTTTCTCCTGTAGGTAAGCGGTTGCGGTTTCCATTGCGTGTTTCGTGAAAGCAAGCCTTGGGTCATCCCTCGCAAACTTTACTTTACCGTCCTCCACCCCGACCCCAGTTTTTATGTTGAAGTCCCTAAGATTCACTGACATTTCAGGCGCTTCCTTAGCTTTCGCGTACACTTTCCTGCCCACCGCCAGTACGATGCACGGCGCCCCTTCCAGCACGCTCCACTCGCCGGACAGCATCAATTTTCCCGGCGCCGAGACAGTCACTCCCTGCTCCACGATTTTGTACATCTCAAACGTCTGGCTCAGCCCCGGGCTGGCCTTCTCTTTCTTGGCAAGGAGCTTCTGGATTTGCCGAACCGTCAACAGCTTCACCTTCTCTACTTCGCTCTCCTGCAGTCTGATTTTTCCCTTCGCCTCGCACACAAACACGCAGAGCAGGAAAGTGTCAGGGTAGCGCGAGTCGACGATTATTTTTTTCCCTATAAATTTGAGGCTCTTAGTCTCGAGTCCCAGCTCCTCTTTTACTCCACGCACGGCCGCCTGTTCAAAACTTTCCCCTGACTTTACCGTCTCCTCGACAAGGCTCCAGTTGCTTGGCCGCAGCTCTTTTCTGGCCGAGCGCTTCTCGATAACTATCTTGCCCTTCATTTTGACATAAATCCCGGCGCAGCGGTAGAGCAGTCGTTTGCGCTTCACTTCCGAGCGCGTGGCCCGGCCGATGACTTCATCCTTCTCATTTATGAGGTCGACAATCTCTTCCATAAGTAGGATTATCCATTCAGTTTTTTGTTGATTTCTTCTGTGCATTCCTTGAGGACAGTAACATCATTATCGTCCACAAGACTTACATGCCCCCCGATGGTCTTGTCCCAGAGCCCAGGGTTGTTCGATTTCCAATTCGAACGCTGCTTGAGAAGCACTTTTCTGGAAGTGGTTATCAGCAGCACCCGCACGTGCCTATGCTTGATTGAAACCTTACCTGTCTTCCGGTACTCTTCGCGCATCTTCTGGTAGAGCTTTTTCTTCTCCTCAACCCCTGCCAACTTACCATTGAGATTGTAATACTGGAGCTTCTCGGAGTCGCTTTTCGTATTGCGCGCCTGCATAAACAGTTCTGTCAGGTTCGGTTTAATTTGCATAATCATTTCCCCTAATAACCCTTTTATTCCTATCAAAACAGCCCCTTCTCAATTATTTTCGTTTCCTCTCCGGCTTGGCAGAGCATGGTTTCCTGCACACCTTTCACTTCCCTTGCGCGCTTCATTATTTTCTTCGCATCCTTCTCAAGGCAAAGGATTTTCACCTGCGGCCCGCCGTCAATGGTGAAGTAACCCTCAAGCCCTTCCTCGCGCATCCGCATCACTTCCTTCATAAGGGTAATTGTTCGCGGCTCCCAGTATATTATGTGCGGTGTCGCGGTGTGCATCGTGGCGTGCATCTTCAGCGCATTCACTTCCGCCGTCGCGCCGAGCAATTGGAAGTTCTTTTCCAAAATCCCAGCCCGCACCTTCTCCAAATCCCCTTCAACCGTCTCCAGCCACGCCTTGTAGAGGGGTGAATTTGCCACGGTCTGGCTCATCCCCGGCCGCGACTTTATTTTCTTCTCCTCCTGTGTGACGACTGTTACAACCATGCAAAGCTCAGGCCAGTGCTCTTTCGGCGCTATTTGTTTTGCGTAGCTGTCGCTACCGTCAGGGCGGGTTCCCATTTGCCACTCTGCGAACCCTCCATAAATGCTCCTGCACGCGCTCCCAGAGCCCTGCCTCGCAAGTACGCTCAATTCCTTCTTGTCGAGGTGCAGCCCGAGAGCTTTCGTTGCGGCAAGCGTCAGCGCCGCGAACCCTGATGCAGAGCTCGCAAGTCCTGCAGCTTTCGGAAAGTTGTTCTCGCTCTCGACGCGCGCATGCAGGTGGCTCTGGCTCATTTTCCGCACAAGGTTCAACTGGTGTACAGCCCTCCCAAATTCCTCCCCGTCCACGACCTTCCTGCCGTCAATTTTGAGGCTGTCTTCCTTGTACCTGTCCGAGAACTCAATGGTTGTCGTTGTGTGCAATTTATCGAGCGTCATCGAAATACTCGAATTGTTCGGCAGTATCAACCTCTCGTCGCGCTTGCCCCAGTACTTCACAAGGGCGATGTTCGAGTTGGCGAGTGCTGTTGCTTTCATGAGCAAAACAGGTTGTTTTGTTATTTTAAAGGTATTAGCAGCTGGAATACCAGTGTCAGCTTTCGAGCGGCGGCAGGTGGCCGCCGGCCCCGCATCACTTCACAAATTCACGTTGGCAGGCTTTCGAACTGCCGGTCGCCCGTAAGGAACCTTAAATCGTTCCTCTTGGCATAAGCATATCAGATGGTTACATAAGCCTTGACCCATCTTCGCACTGCTATGTGACCTTTCCCATATCGCGTCACTTTCCTCCGAGGAGTGTTTTTCTCGCCCCGTAGCCTGCCTTTTCAAGCGCTGCAGCAACCTTACCCTGGCCAGCCTTGTTTTCCGCGAGGCATATCACAAGCCCTCCCCTTCCTGTGCCAGTGAGCTTTGCACCGAGCGCCCCGTTCTTTTTCGCTACCGATATGACTTTCTCCACCTCATCGCAGCTCACGGTAATCTTCCTTAGCAGCTCCTGGTTCCTGTCCATAAGTTTGCCCACTTTTGCCGCATCGCCCTCCCTCAGTGCCGGCAGTGCATCATCAAAGACCTGCCGATATTCCTCAAACACTTTCCTGAATTTTTCCGGGTTCTTCTCTTTCTCCATTTTCACATCCGCGACAACCTTCTTGGTCTCCTGCGTGATGCCGGTGCTCGCCAGTACAATGTCAAGGGGCCTTTTCACGCCGAGCAACTCGATTTTGTTCTTCCCGCCCTGCATGTTCTTCTCGAACACAAGCATGCCGCCGTAGGTAGAGCACGTGTTGTCTATCCCGCTCGGCGTTCCCGAACCGGCTGTTTCCGCCGCGTATGCCGCCTCGTTGATTTGCTCGTCAGTAAGGTCAAGATTGAAGTGTGCTCCAACGGCCCGCGCGATTGAGGATGCAAGCGCAGCGCTAGCCCCGACCCCAGAGGCACATTCAAGGTTTCCGGAAAGAGTTATTTTGAGCGGCGTCTTTGCGGCATCTAGCCTGAAGTGCTTTTGCAGCGCCTCCATTTCCAGTGCAATCTCATCCTTTTTCGTTTCCTTGTAGCCATCTACCTGTGGTCTGTTGTCTATCAGTGTGATGCCAGTTCCAGGTTCGCCAGCCTCGACCTCAGCAACGGTGCAATCGGAAATTGCGGAAGCTATCGCCGGCAGGCCGTATACAACGAAGTGCTCGCCGAAGAGGATTGTTTTTCCATAGCCGATGCCTCTGGACTTTTCCATCAGGACCCCTAAAGGATTTTTACCATTACCTTATTTTATTAGGTTGCATCGCCGTAAAACCAATTCCGGGCTTATTGTCAGGCTACTGGCATTTATGGCTAGTTGTGCCCAAACAGATGCGCTTGTGGCTCTGTTGAGTCGGCTATTGCCACGGCTCTCAGTTGCAGCCCGGGCAGCACACGGTTCAAATAAATGTCATACTCCTACATTCCAAGTTCGTCTTTCAGTTTCCAGAGCAGCATAAGCCTGAGAGTCTGGAGGTATGTGGGGTTGAAGCCCACGTTGACAACTTCTTTTTTGCTGAATTTTCCGATTTCCTTCTCCCATTGCCTGGGGGCCCGATTATGCCGGCGTATTTATTTCCTCTGGTGGCCCTATATTCATTTTTCAGGAAGCGGACTGCCATGTCGGCCTGGCTTGCCGGGATGCCGATTCCGGCATTGTTCAGGCCTTCAATGGTCAAAAGATATGAGAGCTTCTAGCACAATGATTATTTTCCTGCGAACCACGCAAGGTAAGCCGTTATAAGGAACATTGCTATCACCGCCACCCCGACAATGGCGCCTTTGGTTGTCGTCTTTTTTCCCAGCACGAAGTAAATGTACCAGTACAGCTGCCCCGCGAGCGCCAGGCCAGTCACTCCAAGCAGCAGGTAACCAGCAATGTTCATGAGCGCAGGCGGGTTGGTGAGAAGGAAATGGAATATCATGCCCCAGAAGGCGAAGTAAACAAGGCGGTGCACCCTCTTCCACCAGATGCCCATCCTCGCAACAGCCCAGTCAGTCGAGGTCAGGGTAATGATGAAGAGCAGGGCATAGGCGATGCCTCCGAAGATAATCGGGTTTACTATAGGGTTCAGCGAGTATGCGTATGGCGCGAGGAAATCCCCATTGAACACGAAGTTCACTGCCGCCATCACGTGCAGCGCGCCGAACAAAAACCCGGCCACTCCAAGCGCCCTTCTCACTGTCCAGTACCTCGCGTACTTGGGCCAGAACTTGAAGATGCTGCTTGAGAGCAGCGAGAGTGAGATGAATGTCGCGCTTGCCAGGGCAAGGCTCCTGATGACCGAGGCCTTGAAGTCCCCCGGCGAGGCGAAGTAGAACTGGTAGGCGAACTCGGCGAGCCAGAACGCTATTGAAAAGGCGATGAATCCAAGTGTGAATTTCCAGACTTTGATTGCGCCGGAAAAAAGGCCGGGCTTTTGGGGGGCATTGCTGGGCGTATTGTCGGCCATCTGATTCACCAATACTTCATCCCGATTAGACATCTTTTTAATTGCTTCCCAAGGCTCTCCGTGAATCATGTTTTATTGTTGATTTTCTGCGCCGCGAGCTTCACCGACTTGTTCAGCGCCTTTATGAACGGGCCGTACTGAGTTCCGAGGAGCCGCTTTAACTTGGCTTGGTACACTAGCATGGCATCCTTTACCACCTCACTCTTAACCTCCACCAGCTCGTAATCAGCCATCTGCCTAATGCGCTGTATTTCAGCTGGCAGCATCCGCATGTAAAATTTAGCCTTCCTGTTGTTCCGGAAGGATGGCTCCATAATACCCTTAAATAGCTTTTGATAAATTGCGAGCGCAGTGTTTTTCTTCAGACTGCCACCGCCCTCTATTTCTGCCGCGGCGAGGTTCAGCCTGAGCGTGTGGGCCTCTAGCACCTTTGCCGCCTTGAGGTCTTCCTGCCTTTCAGCTAGGAGCCTCTCAAGGAGATGGTCAGAGATTTCAGGATAAATGAAAGCCAGCGGGTTGCTTTGCCTATTCTGGTGCTCTGCAACGCTTTGCGCTATTACTTCCGGGAGGTTCAGCTTCCTGCGGACCAGTCTCATAACAACCAATAACTTCCCGTCTATGATAAATCCCTTTCCTTTTGCGTGGGCAGGGCAACAAATATTAAGGCGGAAGGAATAGTCTTGGTATTGGGGCGTGGCATGGGCATGGCTCGAGGGTCCAATAAAAAGTTTCTGCGGTTTAAAGGCACAAGGCCGATAGATTTCCATGGCGTTCTGCTAAGCGGCCCTGAGGTCAAAAGCATTATGAGGCGCAGCCTTTCCTCCCTAATTGCGGCCCGTCTGAACTTCCTCGCCTTCCAGGCGTTCAGGGGTCCGATGGTCGGGTCCGCAGCCAGCCAGAAAATTACCGAGCTGAGGCTGCAGAACGAGAACGCAGAAAAGGAAGCCGCGATGCTTATCGGCAAGAATAGGCTCTCGAAAATAATGGGTTCCCAGCCCTACAAGAATTTGGTCGAGGGCGAGTTCATGAAGGAGGCACTCGCAGAAATCCCGCACCTCGACTTCGGCAAAGACCTTCCCGAGTGGAAGAGGGAACAGATAAGGGAAATAATCTCGACCGCGGTCAGGATGAAGTTTGAGCCGTCGAGAATACTTTCACTTAGGGCCGCGGCAAAGAAGGCGGGCGTTGAGTACTCCCCGAAATGAGCCGCAGGCCTGCGACAAGCCTGCACGGGCGAATCGCTACTGCGCGACCTTGAACTTAAACCCATAGGCTATGTGCCCTTCGGATTCGGGGTCTGAAATCTTCCTGAATACCTTACTCACATTCGCGCCGATGCGTACCTTCTCCGCCTCAGAGTCGACTATCTGTGTGATGAGCCGAACCCTGTTGGGCAGCTCTACTATTGCGAGAAAGTATGGCGTTTCCTTCTCAAAGCCTGTCGGCGCGCCGGAGAACACCTGCGTCCACGAGACTATTTTCCCTTCCCTTGGCATTAGCTTGGTTTCCACCTTTCCCTTCGTCCCCTTTTGCGGGTGCACGCTTCGCGCCGGGAAGTGTTCCTCGCCCCCTGCCATGCCCCCCTCTAACCTGTACCTTTCCGCGTACTTGCGCCAGTGGAGAGGTGGGGAACCCTGTACCATCAAATCACCCAAACCTAACTGCCGTTCCATAAGCGAGTATTTCAGCCGCGTACGGCATCACTTCGCCTGTTGTGAACCTCACGTTAATCACCGCATCGGCTTTCAGCTTCTGCGCTTCCTCTTCCATTTTGCGAAGGGCTTCCTCGCGCGCCTCGCTCATGGAAACAACGTATGCTGAAATTTCGCCGCCGAACACTTTTTGTATTCCGGCGACAAAATCGCCGCCGACGCCACGTGACCTTATCG
>SBBR01000098.1 GCA_005239615.1 archaeon | reverse complement strand
ATGTTCCTTATGAACATCCAAACCTGCATAGAATGTCATTATTCCACCTCCATAGTGATTACGACAGTTCCACTATTTCGGGGTTTTCATAACATTCATATAGAATTCAATGAAGCGCGATGTTTATAATCTATGTCACATTACCACAAACGGAACAACGTGGAAACCACGTTCTCAATGGTAAAAGCCAAACTCGACGACGGCTTGAGGTCAAAGAATTTCATAGCACAAAAAATGAATTGCTGTGCAAGCTGATAGCCAACAACATAATCGTGCTCACACAAGAAATAGCCTTTTTCTTTCTCTTAGAAAGAGAAAACGAAAGGCTGACGAAAAAGAAAGAGAACGGCTTCGCTGAAAAACAGTCATATAGTCATGGATTACTACAAGAAATGCATAATTGGGCTTAGATGTAAAATTAAGGAATGTATAAAAATTGTCTTTAAGTAAATAAAAATATGAATGGCTCAGAACTTTCAAAATATATTCAGAGGAGTTGTTGATTATCTGTCTCAGTTACAAACGCCAAGTGAACAAGCAATTTACAATTACCTTTTAAGTGGACCATATTTTGAAACTGACAAGAATGAAATACAAATTGGGGAAAGAACACTTGCTAAAGTAGTTAGTAAACCAGCAATAGGTAAAAACAGAAAATAATCTGCACGAAAAGTATCTGTTCTGCACGTTTAGTCCTCGATTTTCAGGACTTTACGTGCAAAGCCGCGGTGACGATGTTGAGATAGTGTTCATCATACTTAAATTATTCGACCACAAAAAAATATGAAAGAAGGTTTGGCTACTGAGAAGCCCGGTAAAGGGGATTGTAAAATGAAGCGTCTCAAAATCGGCATCACGGGCAGGAAGAGCAACCGACTTGCGCGAGAAATCGCGAAGAAGGCCATCTCGCTGCTTGAAGGCAGGGGCATTGGTGTTGAAGTGGACAAGAGTTTTCTGGGCAGCAAAAACGGCTCAGGCAATTACAAGGCACTCAAAAAATTCTCGTGCGGCATCGTGCTCTCCTTTGGCGGGGATGGGACGCTGCTCGAAACAGTCCGAGAACTCAAAAGGAAAATCCCAGTACTTGGCATCAACTGCGGGAACCGAGGCGCGCTACAGGCGTACGGCCACACGGAAATCGAGGTGGCTATTGAGGCGGTGCTGATGGGCCACTTGAGGGTTGAGGAGCGGACGCGCATACTAGCGAAGGTTGACGGGAAGGCTGTGGGCGAGGCGCTGAATGAGGTGCTTGTCGTGCCGGCAAAGTCAGGCAGGCTGCTGAATTATAGGCTTCAGGTTAGCCACGGGAAAAAGGGCCGGGCAACGCGGGCAGGAAGGACGAAATTCCAAGGCAACGTGAGCAGGCACGGCAAAATTGCTGATGAATGGGCAGACGGTGGAATGCGCGAGGAGGCGGGCGATGGCCTCATCGTTGCAACGCCCACAGGAAGCACTGCGCACGCACTCTCCGCAGGCGGGCCCATCGTGAAGGGCAATGCCGCTATTTTTGTAGTGGTGAGCATCAATCCGGTTGACTGGAAGCACAGGCCGCTTGTAATCAATGACCACGAGAAAGTCGTTGTCTCAGGCTTCGGGAAGATGAAAGCTGAGATTGTGCTTGATGGCCAGAAGTGGTTCTCAATCAGGCGGAAGTTAGAACTCATGAAGGGGAAAAGTGCACTGCTGGCGTGGAGAAAAGTGTGAAAACAGGCCACCCTTATGGTGAGGGCCAACCAAGGTGATTCACGGGAGCCCATCAAAAAAAGCCATGACGAGATTATTACTCTGGCTTAGAGTCTGGCATTTGCCTAACCCGACCTTTTGTGGCGGTAATGACCATAAATGGCCTGTCGTTGATTAATCCGAGGCACCTAAGGAGAACCTTTGTGTCAGGGGTTTCGTCTCTGCTGGTCATTTTCCTGTCAAGTTTCAAAACATGCTCTTTTTTCGCTCTCAACAATATGACCTTAGCAGCGTCTTCGCCATACTTTGCTTTGAATGACGCATATTGTGCTACCATATCTTTCCACTTCGCGGCATTTCTCAAAGCGTGGAAAGTCCCGATTTCCACGGCATGTTGCGTGGTGATTGCCCTTGATGAAACGCTGAAACCGCTGCTTCCAAATTCGATTGCAAAAAGTTTCGCGAACCGCAATTCCTCCAGGACTTTGATTTTCCCTCCAGGCCTCAATGTTCTCCACATCTCCCTGTACAATTCTGCCCTTTGCTGCCTTGGCAGGTGCTGGAGCAGGAAATGCGTGTAAATGTGGTCGAAACTTGCCGGCTTTTCCTTTTTCAAAAGCGCTACTGCGTCAATATTGGCCTCGATGGTAAGGTTTGCCGGCTTTGTTGACAGCCCTCTCTGCAATAAGAATCCCGAAAAAGATTTTCTGTCAAGGGGGCGCAGGTCATTGCCAACAAATTCAACTTACGGGTGCTTCAGGGCAAGCTCTGTGGCCTTCTTGAACTCCGGCCCCTCTCCGAGTCCAGCCACCCGCCTGATTTGCCTCCTCATGGAATTACAAAGCGATTTGAGCTTAATAAAAGCCTCCGGTAGCGGCACCCATTAACCAGTTAAAACTGTGGCATGGCCCGGCACCGTTGAAAATGTCTTTATAGGTGATTGAGCATCCACCCATAGGGTGGGGAAAACCAGTTGAGGTGGTTTTCCTATGGAAGAAGGAAGGATT
>SBBR01000003.1 GCA_005239615.1 archaeon | reverse complement strand
GCCTTGCTGCAGTACCTCTCGGCCGAGCCGCTGCCGGGGCTTGAAATTCTCGTGAAAAAGTAGATTTAATAAATTCATTAACGGAGACATTATTGCATGCCAACAATTTCAAAAATCAAGAGTGCCGCCTTGCCTGTCCTGAAAAAGTTTAATGTCATGCGTGCGGGAGTGTTGCTGTAGCGATGTCTTTTCGGTCATCGGCATCGCTACCCCAATAAAACCAGTTCAGCTAACCTGCAGCGCTTCGAGCGGGTTAGCCGTGCTGTATGTTCTTCCGCCTCCACCACCGCCTTTGGCTCCGGCCTTCTTCTTTAGCATGACATTCTGGTCTACGAGCTGGCCTTCATTCAGAGTGAACACGGCAGCATTACTGAGGTAGTTCTCGCCGTAGAACGTGAAGTTCCAGTCGCCTATCGGCAATGGCGAGCCCATAGGATTTATATTCACTCTAAGTAGTTCATTGCTGTTTGCAGTCGTCCAGCATTCCCCTACCTTCGACCAAGTCCTACTGTTTTCGAACACCGAATCCGCTGTTTTTTCTACGTTGCAGACCGTGAGAACCATGGTAAGGGCATCGCTTGACACGTCAATCAGCTTTTCTGTCGCGTTATCGACAAGGCTGAGGCGTACCTCGCCAGTCTTAGGCTTTGGCTCGAGCCTGGTTATTTCAATATAGCCAATGTTTGTGCTAGGGGAAACTCCTATCAAGTCGACTTGTATGCCGGTTGCTAGTGCCTGATTGCCTTCCGAGTCTTTGAACACGTCGGCAAGGTTCTCGCCAGTGCCGACTGCCTGGGTGTCGACAAGATTGCCCTCTTCGTCCTTTAATTTGAATTCCGCTTTGTATGGGGTGCCGGAGATGCTCGCTGAAGCCTGTATGAAGACCACGGTCAGTGTAGTGCCTAAATATTTGCCGGTTCCTAAAAGGCCCGTTATTGTGTCGCCTCCGCTGTACGATTCCCATCCTACCGGTTTGCTGGATGTGAACAGGTCGCCGAGGTTGTCGCCTGCGTTTGCAGTTCTGCTATCGAGCAGGTTTGCTGAATTGTCATAGAGTTCCAGGACCACGCCGTAATTGCTCGTGGAGCTGGTGGCTATGACCTGTATGACTTTGATTGTCACAGGGCTGCCCTGGAAATAGGCGCCATCTACACTGTCACCTTCGAAATAGGTGAATATATTGTTTGGATTGTCCGAAGAGACCAATTCAATGTAGCCTATCCCACTGGTTGCCGAGACCGCGACTGTTCTCACAGTCACGCTCTCAAGCTTTCCGAGCCCAACAGTCTTAGGCTTGCTCAGGGTAATGTAAACATAGTTGTTCCCTGCAATTATGAGCTTTTCCTCTCCGCCGTAGAGCTCGTCCTTGGTCGCGCTGAACGCGTAGTTGCCCGGGAGTATCTGGAGTGACACTCTGCCGTCCTTTGTCGTTCCTGTCGAGGTCAGGGTGCCGTCGAGGCTGAGCCACTTTTCTATGCCTGTGCCGAGGCTGTAGTTAGAGTAAGCCTTCACGTAAGCCCCCTCAACAGGCCTTCCCTGGTCGTCATAAACCGAAACATCCACCCTGACAGTTGGATCCTGTGCGCACCCTGATATCATGAGCGCTGCGAGCAGTGCAATTGCCACCAATATCATTCCCCTCATATTTTGTCAGCCTCCGTTGCAAGCAAGTTCTTCCCGGGCCATTATTTCCGCGGCACCAGTGACCATGTTGAACAAGGTAAGTGCGAGGTGGTATTTAACGGTTTTGGGGGGGAGGGACGGAATTACTAAAAAAAATAGTAATATTTTTAACCCTTCTGCCGCCCTTCATCATGATGGTTGAAACGATTGTGACCCGCAACGGCCAGATAACCCTGGACAAGGGGTTCCGCAAGGAACTCGGCATAGCTGCCGGAGACAGGGTCATAGCAAACAAGTTGAAGGGCGTTGTCATGCTTGCCAAGAAGGACTCTAAGGTCTGGGACAGGGTCGGGAGCTTTTTGCCTGATAATTTCGGCAGGGTGCTTTCCAAAATAAGGTCTGCTCCTGCAGGAAGGCTCAAAAGGGTCGGTGTGCTTTGAGGGTGCTTTTTGACACCACTTTCCTTGTGCAGGTCGACAGGAAAGATGCGGATGCAATAAACCTCGCCAAGCTCATCGAGCCGAAAGGCATTTCCGCATTCATTTCCACCATTACTGTCTCCGAGATAATGGCTGGGGCGTTGCTCAGGCGTGACGCAAAGGAGGCGGTGGAAAATGCTCGGATGGTGCTCGCCCAGTTCGACTGGAAGGACCTCGATGGCAGCATTGTGCTCAAGGCAGGCGAACTGCTTGCGTGGCAGATAAAATCCGGGAAACGCATAAGCTACCAGGACACGGCACTAGCCGCGACCGCCCTTGAAATTAGTGCAGACCTCATAGTCACTGAAAACAGGAAGCACTTTTCGGTTTTTCCGCAAACAAAAGGCATGGTAGTGACCGCAAGTGAGGCGCTGAGGCTTCTCAAGTCATAAACTGGCATTATCATCCAATAAGCCTGGCAATCCATTTGGCGGCCTCTTTCTTCTCCCCTTTCAGCCACTTTTTTTCCGGCCTGCAGAAAAATACCTCTGTTTCATCCGAGCCGAACTGGCTTTTCTTCAGGTCGTTCGCGACAACAGCGTAAAAGCCGTTTTCGCGCCTGAACTTTTCAGCGGCCTTCTCAATACCATTTTTGCTTTTGCCCCACTCAGCCTTGAACGCGATTATCTTGAGGCCGGGGAATTTCGCGCGGATTTTTACGAGCATTTTTTTTCTCGGCACAAGCTCCAGCTGCACCTTCCCGCCTGAGTCTATTTTGCCCATGTGCCCCCCAGCACTCTTTTTTGTCTTTATCGTGAAGTCGGGAATCGCCGCGGGGCAGAAGAAGTAGTCATAGCCGGACGCGCTGCTCTGACCGTGGCCTTTTCTTCCTGCGGCGTCCCTCGCCCCGAGCGCCTTGAGCACTTTCTCTTCAAGTTCATCAGCGGTGTGGGCATCCTCAAAATCGATGAATGGCTCCCTAGCCCCGTTGCCGACCATCTTCACTTCCGCGCCATCAAGGGCACACGCAACCGCAATTGCTGAGCCCATTTTCCCGGAGCTCAGGTTTGTGATTACCCGCACCTCATCTATTTTTTCGCTGAATGCTCCCGAAGCAACGAGGACTTTTTTGCCTGCAAGTTTGGGGGCGTTTTTTGTCTTGGTGCTGCATACAGTGTCACTGGAGCGCAACGCCCTCTCCACTTCGAAAACAATCCCCTCGATGTCAGCGAGCTTCGCCTTGCCCTCTTGCATCAGCGGCGCAATTACCTTTACGCCGTGGCCCTCCAGCTTCGCGAGGTTCTCCCTGACAATCGGGTGTTCGTACATGGGCTCGTGCATCGCAGGCGCCAAGAGGACAGGCTTTCCAGACCCTATGGCAATGGTGGCAAAAGTGGTTATGGGCGTGTCATCAATGCCCATCGCTATTTTGCTTATCGTGTTCGCTGTCGCGGGAGCAACAAGCAGCAGTGAGGCACTGCCCCGTTTGCCGAAAAACTTCACGTGCTCAACCTTTCCGGAAATAGAGGAAATCACTTTCCGGCACGAGGCGAACTCCATTGCCTGCTCTGTCACCATCTGCCTTGCCGAATCGCTCAGCAAAACCTGCACATCAAAGCCATTCCTGCGCAGCTCCCTGCACAGGTCGAACGCCCTCACGGCCGCGATGCTGCCGGTGATGCCGAGGACTATGAGCGGCTTTTTCCCTGGATGGCGCCTTTTTTGGGACATACAGGCTAATGGTGTGGAAAAATAGTAAAATTGGTTGCTAGCGGCATCACCAGCCGACGGTTGCCCTCCCTTTGGCCTTGGGAGAGCATCACTTCACTATTATCGCGCCGACCTCGATGTCAGTCTTGGCGTCAGCCGCGTCCGGAGAAGTCTCCGCCCTTAATATGTAGTTGCCGACCCTGGTGAAATTGCAGACAATGCTTTGCCGGAAGGCCTGTATCGCTGACGGGGTGGCAGGGAGGACATTAACAGTACCTGTGGTGCATACCTCTGCAGTGTCCGTGCTGTCCCACACAGAGAGCTTGTAAGAGGTGACGCTCTTCCCGACAGAAAAATCTACAGTGATGCTTTGTTGGCTAGCACCGGTGTAAGTGAGCGGCGCGCACGCTGTCGGTGAGTTTATGTTCACGTCGTAAGGTCCGAACGCCGCAGGCCACACGCGGTCTATGGCGTCAAATGAGCAGTGCACCTGCGGCTGGGGCGCGAATAAGGAACTCAGCAAGAGCGCCGAGAGCGCCCCCACCAACGCAACGGCCCCGCCCAGGAGGAAAAGGTACTCGATGTTTGTCTGGTTTCTATGCATGCTCATAAGAACACTTTAATTGTATTTAAACTTTAGTCGCGGGGCGCCAAGACGTTTTTTTTCAGCCGGAAAGGCCAAACGCATAAACTTAAAACAATCAGGTAGCATTCTCTGGTGGTGCAGCTCGACAACCTTTCCATTGCGTACCTATTGAAGGAGCTGAGGCCAGCCCTCGAGGGCGCGTATGTGAACAAAGTCTCAGAGATAACCAAAGGCAAGCTGAAGCTGAAGCTCCACACCAAGACAGGCTCGAAAGACCTGATAATAACCCCTCACGCAATCTTCACCACTAAATATTCAGTTCCTGCAAGGCATGGCAAAACCAATTTCGCGGTCGCACTGTGGAAGCAACTGTACAACAAGCGCATTGTGGGGATAGAGCAGAACGGCCTTGACAGGGTCGTGGTGATAAAGTTCCTCGAGCACTCACTGGTATTGGAATTCATCGGCGACGGCAACAAAATCCTGTTGTCGAAGAACAACATAATCCTTTCCTGCGAGCGCAACGAGAAGTGGGCAGACCGCGAGACGAGGAAAGGCCTTCCTTACAGGTTCCCGAAGCAGCACGGCCTCGACCCTTCTGGCCTCACAATGCACCAGCTGCATTCCGCGCTGGAAAGTTCCGGGAAGGACATTGTGAGGGGGCTCATTGCCACAGTGAACGTCTCGCCTCTCGCAGCTGAGGAAACGGCGTTCAGGTCAGGCCTCGCGAAATCAACCCCCGCATCCTCGCTCAACAACACGCAGATGAAAAAGCTGTTGGAGCAACTCGAGCATTTCTATGGCCTGAAGGAAAAGCCCGCTCCCGTGGCATACAGGGAATTCGCTTATCCATTTCCTCTTCTCCACATCCAAAACCAAAGCCCGGTCAATATCCAGTCCATGACCTCTTTCCTCGACGAGGAGTTCTCCAAGGCAGCCCGGCAGCCGCAGAAGAGCCATCGGCAGGTCTATGGTACCAACAAGAAAGACAGGCAGGCTTCGCACAAGTTCATGCAGGCGCAGCAGCAGGCCGCCCGGCACAGGTTCGAGGCGCAGGCGCAAGAGACTAGGCGCAAAGGCGAACTGATTTACTCGCACTACACTGAAATAGAGGAGCTCCGCAAGGCAGTGCTCTCGGCAATCGGCAAGGGCATCGGCGAAAAGGTCATTATGCAGAAAATCAGTGCCGAGGCCGGCCGCGGCAACAGGGTCGCAAAGCTGCTGAGACGCGTGGACGTCAAGGCGGGGAAGATAGAAGTGGAGCTGGAATAAATCGCAGGCCAGCCTCCCGGCCACCAAAAGAAAAAAGGCTTTCGGGTCGCATGAATTTGTGGTGCTGTTACTTCACTGCCCTGCAGCGCGCCCGCCCACGACTTCGCGCTCATCCACGATGAACACGTCGCTCACTGCTGTTACCGCAGAGTAAGGTATCTCCACAGTTCTGTCCGTTGCGCTTATCCTCTTCGCGAGCTTGCTTTCCCTGTCGACTTCCACCAGCAAAAGCTCTATGTCCCCTGTGACCTCGTTCACGAGAAGGTCGACAAGCTTCCCTACTTCATCGCCCCTGTTCGTTATGACCCTTTTCGTGGCTAGCTGCCTTGCAATCGTGTACTTGTACATTTTGATACCCCTTCCTTTTTCCTCAATCCGAGAAAATTTGTTATATTAGAAAAGTCTAACTCCTTTATAAGGTTTTCCGCATCGGAAGCCACCCCAAATACCGATATGTAGAATCGGTTTTTGCAACCTTAAAACCGCAAAAAACCATATTTTTCCCGTGTCGTGACGACAGGAGGCAGTCGGCAGGTTTTCTAACAGGATTAAATACAAGCTTTGATTTAATCTTCTCAGACATTAATTGCCGCGGCGGTTTTGTGGTGTTCAGGAAACTCAAGCGAAAGCTGCTGGAGAGGAGGCATGCCGAGATTACTCTGGAAAAGGCTTTCAGGCAGGCGAACGAACGATTTCGTGTCCGCCATCAGGTGCTTGACAGGGCGAGGACCTACCTTTCCCTTGTTGAGCGTGACGGAGTTCTTGGTGCCGAGAATGTAAGAAAGCTTTCAGGGTTCCTCAGTGAACATCTTGGCAGCGAATTCCTGAACCTGAAAGACGCCATTGATAACCTCACTGACCAGAGGTACGCGAGGCTCAGTGCAAAGCAGATAGAGGGTTTCCTATTGGGGGAATGGCGCTCCGCAGAGGGGCTCCGTTGAAAGTCTCACCCTATCCTGAGGTTGTCCGCTATCATGCGGAGTAGTACCTCTTTGCGTTGTTGTATTGTTTTATGGG
>SBBR01000092.1 GCA_005239615.1 archaeon | reverse complement strand
GCTCAGTTGCCTTGGTGTAGGGGCAGCTGAAGCACCCGACTTCAATTATCTCAAGCCTTGTCTCGGCGCTGCCTTTCATCGGCAGGCCGGTAGAGAAAACAGGTTTTATCCTGTCTGGCGAAGGCGGAAAGAGCCATGCCAGCGGGTCAGTGTTTGAGTATGTTTCAGGGTTGAACAGGCAAAGCTCCGAGCTGTCCTTGCCATTGCAGTTGCCGTAAGCCCAGTAGTTGTAAATCCCTATACCGCTGAAAATGATGCTGGCGATCATGAGCAGCATGAACACTAAGGAAATGGCCTCAAAGTGTGTGTGCACGAACTTTCCTGTGCCTTCGTGCCGCGCCATCACCTTCATCGAGACAATCATCCTGAGCCTGCGGTCAAGCCCGGTGTTGCACGGCCGCAAGGTGACCTTGCGGAAGACGCAATCAAACGCCTCGGCTGCCAGCTGCCTGTGCGTTGCAGAGAAGATGCCGAGGATGCCGAAGACAACAAGGGCGATTACGCAGACTACCATTCTCGCACGTCCAATAGATAAGCTGCTTTACCTAATTTAGGCGCTGTTATGTTTTTAATTCACGGTATTCACAGGCCTGCCAGCGGCAAATCCAGCTATGTTCTCAACCGTCGTATCAAGTATCCTTTGCAGCGCCTCGGTGCTGTTGAAGGCGCTGTGCGGGGTTATGAGCACATTAGGGTACTTCATAAGCACGTGGTTTCTCAGCACCGCGCGCAAATCGCACTCTTTCCTGAAGTTCGCGCTCACGACCTGCTTCTCCTCCCGGATGTCACATTCGCCCTCTAGGACATCAAGCCCTGCAGCGCCGATGATTTTTTTCTGCAGGCCTTTGATGAGCGCTGCAGTGTCAATCACCTCCCCGCGCGAGGTGTTCAGGAGCACAACACCCTTCTTGACCTTTTCAAGCGATCCTTCATTGAACATGTGCCTCGTGCTGTCGTTGAGCGGGACGTGGAATGTTATGATGTCGGACTTTGAATATAGGTCGTCGAGGCTGGTAGGCGTGAAGCCCAGCTCCCTTGCGAGTGCATTGTCGGGGTTCCTTTCGTACACGAGCACATTCATCTCGAACCCGCGGCAAATCCTCACCACGTGCCTGCCGATGTGCCCGCAGCCCACCACGCCAATCGTCTTCCCCTTAAGGTCAAAGCCCCTCAGGCCCTCTGCCGAAAAGTCCGTCTTCTTTGTCCTTTCATAGGCTTCCGGGATTTTCCGTGAGAGCGCGAGCAGCAGCGCGAATGTGTGCTCTGCCACAGTGTTCTCTCCATAAGTGGGCACGTTGCACACTGTTATGCCGCGCTCTGCGCACTCCTTGAGGTCGATGTGGTTGTAGCCTGTGGACATTGTAGTGACGAGGCGCGCTTTCGGTAGGGCGCCGAGGACTTCGGCGTTGACCTGCGAGTAGATGAACACAGCAATGGCTTCAGCATCCTTTGCCTTTGCGACATTCCTTGCGTTCAGCTCTTTTTTCGAAAAAACCAGCTCATGGCCAGGGATCCTTTCGGCAAGGTATTTCTCCTCCCACTTCTCAACCTCGAAAAAAGCGATTTTCATGCAGGCTCCAATCCTATTGCTTTGCCCCGCTTTTTAATTGTTATTCTGCCATATTAAAACTGGCCTTTGGCACTTTTGGGGCTGTGTTTTGCATGCTAGGGCAGATAAGGTCAAAATCAAGAGGTTTTGCGCACCTTGTTGCAGGCCCTTTCGCGATTTTGGGCATAAATCCAAACCTCTTCAGCTTCGTTGCTGTCCCGTTCGCCCTTGCAGCGGCCTACTTTACACAACAGCAGAACTTCGCCTACGCCTTCCTCCTAACAGGGATTTCGGTTTCAATCGACCTCTTCGACGGCGCGGTCGCGGAGCTGCAGGGCAGGAAAACCCTTTTCGGAAACTACTTCGAGACGATGGTGGACAAGGTCGTTGAAATAATTCTTTTTATCGGTGCGGCTTTCCTGCACCCAATTGCCGCAATCAACGCTCTTGGCTTCTCGATGCTTGCATCCTACGCCAAGCCGCGCGTCGGCCTCGTGATAATCACCGACAACCGGGACTGGCCTGCAATCGGCGAGCACGCGGAGCGCATGGTGCTGCTCCTCGTCGGCCTCCTGCTTTCGGCTCTCTCGGTCAAAGTCGGGACAATGAAGCCGCTGGAACTGGCCTTGTGGGTAATTGTTTTTGTGACGCTTATAGGCACTTTACAGAGAATCGTGTACGCGAAAAAGCTGATTGGTGAGGCGGAGAAAAGCGGGAACGTGCTGCCTTACCTTAGGAATAAGAAGTAATATTGTAAAAACGAAATTTGCGTTACCCAAGAAGTGACGCCACTAAAGGGAATCCCACAATCACGCCAAGCATTGCACCAAGGTTCGCGAGCGCCACCACTAGGAGTATCCGCGTCACCTGGTTGTCCCTGAATTCCGAGATTGAGTTGAGGTTGCGCAGTTGCTCGAAATCCTTCACCTTCGGGTTCCTGACCTTAGCCTCAACCGCACCAGCAACCCAGCCGGCAGCGAGGAGTGGGTGGAGGGTCGTGAACGGGGCCGCAAGGAGTGCGGTAATAATTGACATTGGGTGGCCGCCAGCAATGAGCGTGCCGAGGCCGGCAAGCAGGCCTGTTGTGAGGAACCAGAGCACGACGGCATTCAGGGTTATTACCGCGCCTTTTGTAAGGAAAATCGCGATGATTATCACCGCGAACACAACGGGAATCGCCCACTGCACCGCCTTCATCCAGTCCGTCCCATTATCAACAACCGAAATGGATGTAATGTCGATTTCCTTCCCGATGGCGGCCTTTATTCCTTCAACATGGCCGGCCCCCACCACCGCGAGTATTTTTTTTCCCGGCGCTTTGGAGATGCTGTGTGCAATGAAGTGGTCACGCTCGTCCACAAGCACTTTTTTCACCGAAGGCATTTCCTTCCCAAGCTGCTGGAGAAGCCTGTTAAGGATGTCCTTATCCTTGAGCTCCTCCACGAGCTGGTATGTAATGGCCTTCTTTTCCTCTGAGAAGAAGCCGGCGAACGTGGATGTAGCGAAGTGTACTTTCTCCCTCAGGGTCATCTTCTGCACGGCGCGCTTAAGGGTCACGTTGACGTCACGGTCGAGCAGCGCAACAGGGATGCTTTTCTCCTCTGCCACTTTCATGGCTTCAATCATTTCCGTGCCGGGCTTGACGCCGAGCTGTTGGCCTAGTGAGCGCTGGAAGTTCGAGAGCATTATGGTGAGAAGAAAGAGATAAGTCTGTCCTGAAGATATTATGTGCCCTATGTTAGTGTCCTGCCACTTGTCCCCCTGCCTAAGTTGTGCAAACCTCTTCGCGTCAAGTTCAACCCCGACTACATCTGGCTTCTCCTTTTCTATGGCTCCCTTGACTTCGTCGATGCTGCTCTGAGAGATATGAGCCGTGCCAAGGAGCAGTATTTCCTTCTCTCCGAACTTTATCCTTTCAAGCGGCATAGACGAGTATAACTAAAGATGGAACCATTTTAAAGGCGAGCCAAATATGTGGGGGTCAAGCCCGGTACTTTTATTAAAAACAAGGTACTTATCGTAACCTATGAAAGGCCATTTGCTTGCCGTCCTGCTCGCAGTGCTGCTGACCTTTACAGGCACTGCTGCCGGGGTCACGATAGATGCACCCTCATCCGTGCCCTCGAACGTGTCATGGGGCTTCAGCGTGAGGCTCGACCCGACTGAACATTGGGGCCGTGCATCTGTGAAAATTGATGGGGCTCAAATCCTCGATGTTTACTCAAACGGGACAATAGTGCTCGACCCCTACAACGGCCAGTTCGTGCTCAAGCATTTCCTCGCCGACGAAAACACTTCCTCCACCGCTGGCCTCGTCCTTTATGTTTCGCACATAGGCCTTTCAAAGGGCGGCCACGCTATCGCAGCGGCCTCGGAAAGCGGCTCGGATTCAAGGGAAATAATATCTTATGTGGCGCTTGGGGAGGGCTTTGCTGCCGAGACAGAGCGCAGTTTCGAGGAGGTTTCGAGGAAATTCCTGAGCAGCGAGGTGGACAGGAACGCAGTCTGGAGGAAGGTATTGGGGGACGCAAACAGGATTACAGGCCTTGAGGAAAGGTACAGGTCGCAGGGTTTGAAAATCTCCTCGCTCTCCGAGCAGGTTGCCGATGCTGAGTCGCTTGCGTCAAAGCTCTACGAGCTGCAGCAGAAGGCACAGCTCGAGAGGGAAGAGGAGAAGAAGGCAAATGGAGCGCCTGTCACGGCTTTCGCGAACCTGCTGGGAAAAAGCGCGATTCCGCTCGCGTACCTCCTTGCAGTGGTTGCGATAATTGCAGTTTTCGCCGTCGGAGCGAGGTTTGTAAAGCAGAAAATCGATGAAGGGTCAATCTACTCCCAACGCGACGAGCACAATCTCCCCCTCAGTGCGGAGCAGAGGAAAGCCATCGGAGAAGAAAAAGGCAGGTTCATGGGCCTTGGCGAGGGCAGGTGGAAGTACAAGGGAAAAGAAAAGGAAAATGAGGGATGATTCAAACTGCCTATTGTGAAGAAAAGATCGCCTCTCGCAAAGAAAAGGCCTCCGAGAAGAAGGAAAAGGGTATTCGTGGGCGCTGTGAGGGTGCTGATGGACTCAGCGATTGACGGTGACTGGCCGCACTCATACAAGAAGCCGCCGCCAATGAACTAGCTTGATATAGCATATTGGCAATGATGAGATTCCTTATTTGCCTGCGCCCTCTTTCCTCTTTATCGCCGCCTTGACCAGTCCCAAGTAAAGAGGGTTTGGCTTGAGGGGCCGGGAAGTAAACTCGGCATGGTACTGCGTGCCGATGAAGTAAGGGTGGCCCGGGAGCTCGAGTATCTGCATTATCCTCTTGGTTGGGGCCATGCCTGAGAATACCATGCCGTTCTTCTCAAGAACGTCAATAAACTTTGTGTTGACATTGTACCTGTGCCTGAAGCGTTCGCGCACCTTCTCCTTCCTGCCGTAAAGCTCCCATGCGAGCGTGCCTTTCTTCACTCTGATGTCAAACCCACCGAGGCGCAGCGTGCCACCAAGGCCATCAACTTCCTCCTGCTCCGGCAGAATGCAAATAATATTGTTCTCGGAATCCTTCTTTACTTCTTCAGTGCTCGCGTTCTTAATGCTGCACACGTTCCGCGCAAACTCTATCACTGCTATCTGGAAACCATAGCAGATTCCGAGGAAAGGAACCCCGTTTTCCCTTACATAGCGCGCACAGATCACCTTGCCTTCCACCCCTCTTATGCCGAACCCTCCGGGAATTATGAGGCCGTCGACGCCCTTCATCTCCTCGCCGATTTTTTTCTTGCCTGTTTCGACGTCAGTCGCTTCAATCCATTTAACGTTCACCTTTGTTCTCGTGAGCACTGAACACTGCTCAAGGGCCTTAACGATACTGATGTAGGTGTCACTCGTGCCTGTATACTTGCCCGCAATCCCGATTGTCACCTCGCCTTTCAGTTGCACTATGTTCTTCTCGGTCCATTCCTTGAGGCTCCTGCTGCCGTTCACCCTGTGCCTTTCCGAGAGGCCGAGGTGCCTGAGTATCGCCTCATCTATGCCCTGTTCCCTGTAGAAAAGTGGCAGTCTGTAGATGTTGTCCACATCATAGGTGTTGAATACCCCCTCAATTGGCACGTTCGCATTCATAGAGATTTTCTGCCTCACGATTGGCGTTATTGGCGTCTGGCTCCTGCACACTATTATGTCAGGCTGGAGACCGAGGCCCATGAGCTGCTTGAGGCCAATCTGCGCGGCCTTGCTCTTGAACTCGCCAAGGTGCCGCGGTTCGATGATATAGGTGAGGTTCACAAGGCAAGCGTTCTCCTTCCCTTCCTCATAAATGAGCTCTCTCACGCTCTCCATAGCAAAGAGGTTCTCGTAATCGCCAACAGTGCCGCCTATTTCCACCAAGACAATGTCAGCCTTCGACTTCATAGCGAGGTTCCTCAGGACGAGCTTTGTCTCACCCGTGACATGGGGTATGTACTGGACATCCCTACCATTGTAATCGCCCCTGCGTTCCTTCAAGATGATGTTGTGGTAAATTTGGCCATGCGTGGTGAAATTGTCCTTTGAGAGGTCTGCATCAAGGAACCTCTCGTAGCTGCCGAGGTCCATGTCTGTTTCAGTGCCGTCGTCCAGCACGAAAACCTCGCCGTGCCTGTAAGGCGAGAGCGTCCCAGAATCTATATTTAGGTATGCCTCGACCTTGATTGGCGCAACCTTAAGGCCGCGGTCCTGCAGGGTTTTTCCGAGCGCCGAGGAAAAGATGCCCTTGCCGATGCCGCTCATCACCGAGCCGGTAATAATCACATACTTGGTTTTGCCCTTGGCATAGCCGCCGGGCACTGAGGTGAAGTTCTCCTCGCTGGACCTGTCGCTGATCTGTGCTAGAAATTCCGCGTCCAATTTACCCCACCTAAAATTCCAAACTAAAAACTAACGGCCTTTAGGTATTTAAGCCTTTCATGCAAATTTGTCATGTGTTATCTACCGCACTCGTTTTTTGCGGGTGGCGCATCCATGTGGGGACGTAGTCTAGTCTGGTAGGATTCAGCGTTCGGGTACAGCCTTTTTCTTTTCTTTTGGAAAGAAAAGAACCTGGTCCCGGTGGGACAAGGCCTCGTCCACGAAGTGGACAAGGAACCTGGCGAAAAAGAAAAGAAAACAGCTTCGCTATGAGAAGCAAATCGGTTGTCGAATGACGCTGCGGCCCCGGTTCAAATCCGGGCGTTCCCATATTTATTATAAACCGCTTTTGGTATATTCTGGGCATGGACAATTCCCTGCTTACAATTCTCTTCTCCCTTCCGCTCGCGCTGGTCTTCATCCTTGATAGGCAGGGCGCAAAAAAATATTTCATGCTCGGCTGCTTTACCATGCTCTTTGCCCTGCCGTTTGAGGCCTTGGCAGTTGTGGGCGGCCTTTGGTCGTATGCCGCGATGCCACAAATATTTTCTGTTTCGGTCTTCACCCTGCTCGCGTATTTCCCGTGGATTGTCTACGCTTACTTCTCAGGAAACTTTCTTTCGCTGAAACTCCGGCTGAACGACAAACCGAGGTACGCCCTCTGCGGTGCCTTCGGGTCGCTCTATGCCGGCTTTCTCTTCGACCCGGTTTCGGTGTGGCTCGGCTATTATACCTTCCATTTGCAGACCAAAGTCTTTGGAGTGCCTTGGGCAGTGATATTAACCGAGGCATTCTGCGTAGCCTTCGTGATTTTAGTGTTTGAAAAAATAGTTCTGAGGAAGCTCCCTGCACCCGTGTAGTTTTGCATTGCGGGATGCCTCCTTATTTTATTTCCCGCAAAACGGGAAACAAGCGTAAATGGATCTAGTCTTTGAGCCCTCACAGGCCCGCGGACTTTAGCCCGCAGTGCTCACCTGCCGCACTTGTGGTGCGCTTCTGCTGTGTTGGGAACCTGCTTCACTTCGTGGCAGCCCCTGCAGTACTCGAACTGTATCATTAATTCACCTCGATTTTTTTTGTATTGAAAGAAATAGAATGATTTCCCGCCTTCGCGGTTATTGCAATCCATTTTTCTTTCTGATATATTAGCGTCGCCCGGGGTTTATAAAGGTTTCTGGGGCGCGTTTTCCGCTGCAGATGCCTTATTTAGCCCTATGCCAGCGTCAAAAAAATTCATGTCGGAAAAGCCAGCTTCGCGCGCAGAAGCGTTAACGCTAAGGCCAGGAATACCAACACAAGACCTTTGTCCATGCAATAAATGTGTGCAGGCGCCTATAATGCAGTTATAGAATTTTAAGGAAAAAGCCTAAGGTAAGAAACAGCGGTTTCTGGGAAGGTGCATGGGATCACAACAAACCTTAGCAGGTTTTTTCTCGTTTGAGCCGAGCGAGCCTGACCCCATTCGCACCTTTTGAAGTCATAGTTTCTGCTTTATGCTTACTATCACCTCGGTTATCTTGGCGCTTAACTTATTTAAATTTTTTTCTGAAACTATGGACAGTTTGCAAGTGAACGGCACAAACCCAAAATTTTGACGTTTGTCCAAAACCCGTTCGTCGGTCTTTTTGCTGTGGTCGCAAGCGATGATCGGCATGGTGTTCGATGGCGGGGGCTGCAGCGCTTTGGCGCATTCATGACTTGAGTATCTGCGACAATGACCTGTTCTCGTGCATGCACCTGATTGCATCGCCGAAGAGCGGCGCAACCGAAATGACCTTGACTTTCCCGCTTGCCTTTTCACCCATCGGGATGCTGTTCGTGACAACGACTTCCTTTATAGGGCTCCTGTCTATTTTCGCTAGCGCGTCCTGCGTGAACACCCCGTGCGAGGCAAGCACATACACCTCCTTCGCCCCTTTTCTCAATGCGGCCTCCGCAGCGTTAATAACGGTACCGCCAGTGTTGACCTCATCGTCCACAATTACACATACCTTTCCGGCGACATCCCCTATAAGGTTCACGACCTCGCTCTGGTTGGGCTTCGGACGGCGCTTGTCGATTATTGCGAGGTCAGTGCCGAGAATCTTTGCATACTTGCGCGCCCTCTTCGTGCTCCCCACGTCCGGCGCGACTACGATGAGGTCCTTTGAGCCCTTCTGTGCAAAGTACTTTGTCATGGGCCCTGAAGCGTAGAGGAAGTCGGCGCGTATGTCAAAAAAGCCTTGTATCTGGTCGGCGTGCAAATCCATCGTGAGGACGGCATCAGCGCCGGCAGCCTGTATCAGCTTGGCCACAAGCTTTGCGGTGATGGGCTCGCGGTCGTTCGCCTTCCTGTCCTGCTTACCGTAGCCATAGTATGGAATCACGCAGGTTATCCTTTCCGCGGCGGCCCTCTTGGCAGCATCAATCATTATCAGCATTTCCATGAGGTTGTCGTTCTGCGGGAAGCACGTGCTTTGGAGGATGTAAACGTCCTTCCCCCTCACTGTTTCGTCATAGTTGACGTATGTCTCGCCATCGGCAAACTTCTTGAGCTCCACCCTGCCAAGCTTCACCTTGAGATAAGCCGCGATTTCCTCCGCAAGCTGCCTGTTGCTGTTGCCCGAGAAGAGGACGAATTCGCTGCCAACCATCTGCACCGACTAATTCTTCGTTGCAGGTTTTTTTATTACTTGCCCCTCCGTGACGTGTTTTAAGGCTTTTTGGACATTTTTTCCTCAGTATGGCGTACAGCAAGGCCGGTATCAGGAAAAGGAGCATATTCCTAAAGCTCGGGAGTATCCTCCCGAAAGATGGTGTGGGCCAGCCCGACGCTGAA
The DNA here is from genome assembly GCA_005239615.1 of archaeon. GTDB lineage: Archaea > Iainarchaeota > Iainarchaeia > Iainarchaeales > Iainarchaeaceae > CABMIU01. The sequence continues at coordinate 950 of SBBR01000092.1, read as the reverse complement.
AAGCTCATTTCCTCCCTGTCCTTCCTCAGCCGCCTTGAAGGGAAAGGCGACCTTACGACCTATCTGGTCGTGGGACAGGAAAGGGAAAAGACGTGGGGCAGGATAGAGAGTGCGTGCATCGCAAAATTCATCCAGCCTGAAAACATGCTCTTCGCCAGCCGCGAGTATATTGAATCCAAGGACGAGTTTGACCGCCGGCGCCACCTTAGCAACCTTGAAAAGGACCCTCAGTTCGTGGACGAATACTTCACGCAGCTCGCAATCATAGGCCTAATTGAGTCCGGGAAGGTAATGAGGGAAGAGGCCGTGCTCGTGGGCAACGACCTGTGGTTTGATGGCTTTTACACTATGCGCTTCTCAGGCATAGATTTTGTGCTTGTGCAGGAGCGCCTCAACGAGAGGAACATTCCCCTACGGGAGAGGCTTGATGGTCTGAACTATATTTCCATTTCCGAGCAGGACATGGGAAAAGTGGCTGAATGGGCCTTCCCGCAGAATAACCTACGGATGCTCCAGAACTACGTGATGGACAGGCTCTCCCGCGAGCTGCTGAAGGACGTGGACTTTTCAGGCCTCGCCGAAAAGGCTGGTCAGAAACGCAGCGGCGGCTAATCTGGGCAACTGCACTGCGATAAAGTATAAATACACTTAACCAGTTCTTTGTTCATGGTCAGGATTCTGAAAGTCCGCGCGCGACAGTTCCTCGACAGCAGGGCAAACCCCACTGTCCAGTGCGAGCTCGCCACGCCCGAAGGTACGTTCTCCGCGATTGTGCCAAGTGGCGCTTCCACTGGAAAGCACGAGGCCCTCGAGCTGAGGGACGGGAAGAGGGAGTTCGGCGGCAAGGGTGTCTCCAAGGCCGTTGCGAACGTGAATTCCATCATCTCGAAAAAAATCTCCGGCAGAAGTTTTGTCGCGCAACAGGAACTCGACAACTTCCTCACATGCCT
>SBBR01000116.1 GCA_005239615.1 archaeon | reverse complement strand
CCAAGCTCCACAAAAAAGCCTTCTTCCTCCGGCAACCTGAACCTGAGGCCAAGTTCCGATGCAAGCTCCAGAAGGACCTCATCGTTTTCCCTGACTGCGCTGCGGTAAACTGACTCCGCGACCATGTCAGAGAGCCTCCTGTAAAGCTCAAACCGTCCTATCAGAGAAACTATTATCTTCGCCACGGGAAAAGCCAGTATTTCGTCCTTCAGCAGCTCTGCATACTCAACAATTCCCGCCTCATAGCCTTCCTTGGAAAATGCCGCCACGACCATCGACTTCGCGCGCTCAAGAACCTCTACACGCACGTCGCCGAGGCTTGATGAGTGTTCCCTGAGCGCCTTCCTGGCTGCGGAGGAGAAAGGGTAGTTCTTTGCAAACTGAAGTTCGGCTACAGAGAGCATGGCAACGACCCTTAAACGGCAAAGCCTTGGCGGGACAAATGTAAGGCGGCAATCACAGGAGCATGTGCGCGAGGTAGTAGCGTATCTCGCTCCTGCCAATCATGTAGCTCACTTTCAGCGGCGAGTCGCTCCTGAGCTCGAGCACCACATGGGCATCCGGGGAAGCCTCCTTCACGATGTTCTGGAGGTAGGAAAGCGAATACTTTGAAACAACATCGGCCTTTGCCTTGACCCTTACCCCATTGTTGTGCGAGGAGTTCGCGTTCAGCGTCCCGCCTGTGCCCTTGGACTCTATGAAAAGCCTGTCGCCCTTTGTCCTGAGCACGACGCTTGAGCTGAACAGCGAGGCGTCCTTGAGGGTCTCCTTCAGAAGCCTCGCATTTATCTCGATGCGCGCATCGAACTTCGGGTCGGGTAATTTCAGCTCGTCCTCGGCAATGTCAATGAGTGGCAGCCTGAAGGACCTCTCGAGCTCGCCCCTGAGGCTGAGCTGGCACTCAGACTCGGAAATGTCAATGAGCACCCTGTCACTTGGAAGGGCCCTCGAAACAATCTTCCGCAGCTCCTCAAGGTTCATGCCCACGAAACAGGGCTCGACTGAATACGAGTCGAACACGCCCTTTTCCATAATGTAGTCCACAAGCAGCACTTGGCTCGGGTCCATCGCCCTGAAGTGTATCCCTTTCTCGTTGAACCTGAAGTTCCCTTCAGGTATAAAGGAGGAAAGCGCTTCGACGCTCGAGCGCAGGAACTCCACATTCTTGAGTTCAATCATCAGTATTCCAATGATAAATGCCCCTACTATAATGTTTAAATCCTTTCGCGGCCTGAAGAAGTTGGTTTTGAAATGAAGTTTTATATAGGCTCGGACCACGCCGGCTTCAGGACGAAAGTGGCCCTAAAAAAGCTGCTCCTCGGAATAAATGCCGAGACAGTTGACCTTGGCACGTTCGGTGAGGACAATGTCGACTACCCTGACTTTGCCATGAAGGTCGCGAAAAAGGTGGCTGCTGAGAAAGGAAGCTTCGGCCTCCTTGTGTGCGGAACCGGCATCGGCATGAGCATCACCGCGAACAAGGTGAAGGGAATCCGCGCGGCGAACCCTTTCGACACCTACACCGCGCGCGTGGCACGGGAGCATAATGATGCGAACATCCTCTGCCTCGGCGGGCGCACCTACCCAACTCCACAGGCGAAAAAAATCCTCAAGGCTTTTTTGAAGGCGAAGCCCATGAGCGGGGAGAGGCACAAAAGGCGCGTGCGGAAAATAATTGAAATTGAAGGCATGGAGTGCTGAACCCTCCACGAAGCACAGTTACATTTCTCAGCTGAATGGCTAAGAAATTCGATATTCTAATATACTGGTAAGCGCATGATTTCTGAAATGAACTTGCCAAGCGTCCAACCAATACACATTTTAAGAGCCACAGTTGCCTTTGTTGTTCTAATTTTTTTAGCGATACAACTTGCCAATTTTATCCTGGAAACGGATTGTTACGATGGCCAAGGCAGTGCTGTTTACATTGACAAGTCAAACGTGCAATTTGACGGGTTTGAGTTGAAAGACCTTAATTTTGATGGCGGGGTTTTAGATTGGGCTGACAACGCTTCGGGCGAGCGTTACTTCGATGCTATATCATTCTTGGCGCCTGATTACAAAATAAAAAACGCTGTTGCGACAGTGAGCTGGAACTGCCCAGGCACAGTGTATTCTTACAAAATCAGCGAGAATGGCACATTGAAGGTTGTTGACTCAATGGCATTCCGGAAATATCTGGATGATTACGCCCAAAGAAGCCCCGAAAACCTGATTAAGCTGTACCAGTCAGGGAACAGCCCCGTTTTCATCCGCAAACCCGGCGAGAAAAACTTTGTGGAAAAACCAAGATGAGCTCTCCAGAAAGAGTGTCAGAGGAGAAGTTTATTTGCTGAGTCGCAGTTTTAATGCTCCGCTCACTCACAGCATCAGAATGTCTTCGCCGAGGAAATGCTTGTCGCCGGTTACAACCCGTAAGTTGTGGCGCTTTGCGGAAGCCATAATAATCGAGTCAATAAGGTTTATCCCTCTGAATGTTTTCGTCTTTGAAACTTTTACTCCAACAGCTGAAACCAAAACGCCCTACTCAAACGGTAAAATAACGGAATAATTCCTGACTATATCAAACACTTCGGGCGTTCTGTTTGTCTCTTTTGAAATCTATTCTCTGATTTCGGCTAGGGAGATTGCCAAAGTAAAGCAGTCATTTTCCGAAATTATTCTCTCAACTGTTTTTCCTTTTTCAGTTCCTTTGAAGTATTCCATCCACGCGTATGTGTCAAGAAGCAATCAGAACACCCTGTCTTTGTGGGAACGCCTGAAAGGCTTTCCTTGGACGAGCCCAAAAGACTTTGCCAGAAAAGACAGGTCCTGCTTCAGAACAGCGACCCTCACACTCTCCCCCAGCCTTAATATCGCTAGATTCTAGGATAGCCTCGGGAACATGAATGCCCAAAGACTTTCCTATGCGTGTGATTTTCCTGTCAAAAGTCAATGGCAAAAAATTATTGTGTAGAGAGCCGGTATTTATGCTTTTGGTTTAGTGTGAATAAACTGGGGCGTTGATGGGCTTCAGTCGCCCTCTATCCTCGGTGCGAGGAAGTATTGCAGTCTGCCTTCGCCGATGCTGTAGGTTACTTCCACAGGGGCGCTTTTCTTTAGGCGCAAGGTCACTTCCGTGTCGGAGGAGGTGGCCTTTATTATGCTCACTAGGTAGTCGAGGGGGAACATCGCGCGCACATCCTCGGTTGACTTCAGCGAAACCACGCTCTTGTCCTTATTCGAATAAGTGTTCTCGAGGCTGCCTTTGCTGGAGTTCGCCTGCATCACAAAGCTTTCGGCCTTCACGGAGAGGACAATGTGCGTGGAGATGAGGTTAGCGTCCTTGAAGCTATCATTGAGGGCATCTGCCTTCACCTTAACTTCAGCGTCGAAGTCAATGCGCGGCAGTGGGAGGTCAGCAGTGTTGAGGTCTAGGAGAGGAACCGAGAAAGACCTCTTTGCCCCGCCGAGGAAAACCACTGAGAGCTTGGACTTGTCCTCGGAGAGCGAGAGCTCCAGCTGGTCGCCGGGCTTAGCACGCGCCATCACCTGGTTGAAGTAGTTGAGGTCCACACCTATCTTGGTCGCCCCGCCCGCCTCGAATTTCTTGAATGCCTTGCGGGGAAGGTAAAAATCCACCAGTGAAATCTGGGAAGGGTCGGTTGCCTTAAGGCTGAGGCCTTTCTCATCGATTATGAACTCGGCCTCGTCCACAAGAACGGCAATGCCATCAACGTAACGCTTGAACACCGAGGCGTCCTCGAAAACCAGTTCCATCCCAAGTACCTAATAGTGGAAATAGCGGAAACATTTAAAGCTTTGGCATCCAACGCCATCGCCCCGAACTCAATACCATCACGAAGCAATAGTTTCCCCAACGTATCCAACCGCACACCCATGACAAGCCTATTGTATGCCCATCACACACTAAAAACCAATGCCATGCCGCAGTTCTACGCTTGGGTTGACCCTTTCGACCCTTTCAATGTTTGACTGAAGGCACTCAATTCAGGGTTTGACCCAGACTGGCGAGGTACGAGATTAGCTTTGGCAGGTCGTCGAAGACCAGTAGCTTCACGTAACCAACCAGTGGTATGTGGAACAGGTAATTTCCCTTGAGCTCCTGCACCGCTACAGGGTACTCGGTAATGCAATCGCACATTGACAGGTCAGCGGTGCACTGCGGATTCGGGGGGCACATCTCGTCAAACCTGCTGTTGGTCAGGCCATTGTCACCATAAGTGATTAGGAAATCTCCATCGGGTGCCTTCAGCCTGAGCACAGCGCGGTGGATGATGTCGAGGCCGCTGAGCGTGGAGCGGTAAACCACAATTGGGCCGGAGCTGTCGAACAGGTGGTTTTTGTCGCCAATGGCTATTCCTGCAACCCTCTTCCTGCCGATGTATTCCCCCATAATGGGCGTGGCGAATCCGAGCACGGGCCTGCCGCGCAGCGGGAAGTCCACGCCCACCTCATCCACAATAATCTCCTTGGAGCCGTTTAGCACAACGACGTCGCCGCGGTGGAGCACGGGTTCCATGGACTCTGAGTAAACAATAACGAGCGGCGTGGACGTCCCAAGCAGAGTGGCGAGGACATAGTTGTAGAGGATAAAGGCGAAAATGAACGCGAAAACCATGTCAACCACAAGCTCTATGCGGCCGTCCTTGGCTGGGTTGACAACAGGCATCACATAGAGGTCGACGTATGTAAATGGGTCGAGCCACTTCAGCTTTTCGCGCAGCCTGCCTGACATGAGAACAATCTGTAAGGTGAAGAGTTTAATTAGGTTGCTGAGTAAACGGCGGCCAATATGAAAAGAAAGTTGGAAAGCAGTCTGGGGCCGAATAAGGTGAATTTATTTCATCACTTTCTTGACCTTCGAGCCGAACTCGTCCAGCTCCGCTTCGATTTCCTTGGCGGCATCCTCGAGCGCCTTCTTCGGGCTTTTGCCGGAAGTCTTAAGCACGAACCTCGCACTGCCGTCCATAGGGTGATCGAGGACGTAGGAAACGTACTCAACCGACTTATCCTCGAGCAGCTTCTGCCTGAGGAGACCGGGAAAAGTGTGCCTCTCGCCCTCTAGCTTGAACTCAGCCATGTTCTTCTCGTTCTTCAATACTTCCATTTTCATCCCTTCGAACCTCCACAAAAAATAATGCAAAAAAAAGCCCAATAATTCCACTGTCCTGCACCACACCGAAACCATGGCCAGAACCAGAGCCAAAAACATTAATGCTTGCCCCGAACAAGCTCCCATCAGTCGCCATCATTTACCTCAACAGGTACTCCGATGAGACCTTCCTTGTTTCAGTGTCGCCTGTCACTGGGTCGCGGAGCTTCCCGTCAATCAGGTGCAGGGGCTTCCGCGACTTTATGCCGTAGGCCTTCACCACTCCGAGGTCGGGCTCTTTCGTTGTTAGCTCCACACCATATGGCGTCACGTCAATGACCTTTGCCTTGACGATGTCGCCGGCTCGGAACATCTCATCTATGCCCTTGATGTACTGCGTGTCGATGTTGAACACCGCTATTGAGGCCATTGAGTTGTGCACTGTCCTCCTCTCGCCGTCCTTCTCGGCCGAGAGTATGGTGACAAGCGCCGCGTTGGTCTTGACAGAATTGACTATCGCATGGACAATGCAGCCCCTTTCTATGATTCTCACGTCCCTAGTGACAATCCTGACGCTCGCCTCGTGCCTCTCAGCAGCAAGGGACTTCCGGCCAATGGAACTGGAATATACCTCGCCGCTGCCGTTGTCATAGGCGCCCTGCCCGGCCATGAACTCCTCCTCGTTCGCGAGGAACTCCCCAGGGAGGACGATATCTGATTTTGCCAAGAAACCACCAAAAGCTGCATTATCGGCCTGAATTAGAATTATCTGCCCAGAAACCTATTTAAAGCACTACGCCTTAATCCGTCTGGTCAGATATGGTACTCGAGACGCTCTACTCTGTCCTCAGGTCCGAAAAACACCCACTCACGCTCGTCCTGATGGCGTTTATCGTCACCACGCTCGCCATGTTCCTCGCGTACAACTCCTTCCCGGAAGCAGCCTCGGTCTCAACCCTGCTCTTCATTACAGTGGGCTTCATGCCTATAATCCACAGGTTGTTCATAACCGAAGAGGAGAAGGAGGTCAGCGAGAAGGACGTGCCATTTGCCTTCATTGCCACGCACTTTGCGGTGGTCAGGGCGTATGGCTGGATTTTCGTTGGATTTGTGGTTGCCTTCAGCACTTGGTCTGTCGCGCTGCCCGACAACCAGGACGCTTGCACAGGCCTGTGGTGCGGCATCCCCCCAAAAGACGCGATGTTTGACGAGCAGAAGAAGGTATATTCCTCGATAACAGGAAAGGTAGCGGCAGATTCTGGCAGGGTGATAGGCGAGGGCGAGTGCTTCGGAAACGGGAAGGTGTTCGACAGGTGCTTCATGCTCATATTCAAGAACAATTTTGGTGTAATGGCGAGGGCTATAATATTCTCTTTCCTCTGGGGCGCGGGGGCGATTGAGCTGCTGGGATGGAACGCCTCGGTGATAGGGTTCTTTATAGGCTCGGAGGTCACGGCCAACAGCTTCGAGGCAGGCCTCGCGAGGGCGGTGAGCTACCTTCCCCACGGCGTACCTGAAATCATGGCCTACTTCATAGCCGCGATTGCCGGCGGAATAATCCACGCAGCAATCTCCAAGAGCACATTCCAGAAGCACGAGCTCAGGATAGTGTTCATTGACGTGGTGCTGCTCTGCATCCTCGCCACGCTCGTGCTCTTCATAGGCGCGCTTATAGAAACCGCCTCGATATTCAGCTACTGGGACGTCTCGATTGCTGGAGTTGCTATCTTCTTCGCGCTCTTCTTCGTGCTCTGGATGCCCTCGGTGCGCTACCACATAGACAAGATGAGGGAGACAGGCTGAACCGCTACCGCGCTCAGACTGTACCGAAAAATAGTTTGGCTCCTTGACTGCCTAAGTGAAAACAACACTTATTTTTTCCCTTTTTTCCTCTTCTTTGCGCGCCTTTTCCGCCCGGCGCTTTTTCCGCCAGCGGGTTTCTCGAACAGCTCCTTCAGCGCCGGCGCATACTTCCTGAAAAACGCCTCGGTGTCAGCCTCCGCAAGGCCCTTCCTTCCACCGATTGCCTTAGCGAGCTCGGTAAGTTCCATCGGGAAGATTATCTTCGAGCTCTGGCCCTCGCCGAGCTTCTCCAGTGCCTTCACGTAGTAGTACGCGAGCGCCTTGTCGCCCATCTGCTCTGCGGCTTGCTTGACAGCCTCAATCTCGGCCTTGTGGGCTTCTGCAGACTCCATGCGCGCGAGTTTCTTCTGCGCAGCAATTTGCTTCTCCTCCCTCGCGGCCTGGAACTCATGGGGCGGATGAATGTCAGTGATGGTGGCGCCCTCCACAGTGACTCCCCAGCGCTTGGAAATCCCTTCAAGCTCTTTCTTCAGGTACTCATTGAGCGAATCCACTCCAGTAAGGAGCTCGTCAAAGGTCCTCGTACCTGCCTGGTTCCTGATGAGGCCCACCACGAAAAGCCTCGCCGCGTTCGAGTAGTCCTCGACCTCAACAATGCTGTTGATGACGCTCTGGTCGTCCTCGTTGACCTTCATGTAAATGACAGCGTCGACCTTGACCTTTATGTTGTCCTTCGTTATTACTTCCTGGGGCGGGATGTCAAGGGTCTTTGCCCTGAGGTCAACGACCTTGTAGGACTCTATCGGCGGCAGCAGGAGCGCCCAGCCCGGGCCCCCCACCCTGTTCACCTTGCCGAAACGCATTATGACCGCGCGCTCATATTCCGTTAGGCGGAGCAGGAAGTCGAACCTTGCGAGCAGGTAAATTATTATCAGTGCGGCCGCAACCGGCAAAATATTGTCGGCGATGTAGGATGAGTACCGGAAAACAAGGGCAACCACCACAATTACAGAGATGACAAGCACGATAAAGACACCGTGCTTCACGCTCTTTTCCCTACTGGCGGAAAGGTCCGCCGCCAGACCTGCACGACCTCCATGTCCACTTCGTGGACTGGGCTTCGTCCCGAAAGGGACATGGTCGGTCGAGCGAGCTTCGCTAGTCATAGTCGAGCCAGAGCCGTTGCCTTCCCCAATTTCGTGATTCTCCATCAAAAACCACTTCTTCGTCGATTGAATTAAATCCACCAAAGTTAGCCTTACTCACTGCATGGCGCCCGTACGGCAATGCTTATATTAACGAAATGATTAACCAATTATAAATAGGTTTAGGGTAAGGGTCAGGCATGAAGGAAAGGGAAAACCTACTTGTGCTGTCGGTCGACAGGGACAATGACTTCGGCAAGAAGGCAGGGGTACAGGGGCCTGTAATAGGCAGGAAGAACTGCATAAGGGCTGGGGTCAAGCTCCTCCTTGCCGACCCCACTGACTCCGATTCCAACAGCGCGTTCGGCGCGGTGAGGAAGTTCGATGAGGTCAAGAAGGAAGCGAACGCCGAGGTTGCGATTCTCACTGGAGTGGGCAAGACCGGCTTCGAGTCCGACAGGAAGGTCGCGGAGCAGCTCGATGCGGTGCTGGAGCAGTTCTCCGCGACCGGCATAGTGCTCGTGACAGACGGCGCGGAGGACGACCAGGTCGTACCGATACTGCAGGGGAGGGCGCCGGTTGTCTCGAAGGAAACTATCGTGGTGTCGCAGGCCAACGAAGTCGAGGGCGCGTACTTCACAATCAAGAACGCGCTTAACGACCCTGACTTCGCGAGGACATTCATACTCGTCCCGGGTGTGGTGGTGCTCCTCTGGGGAATACTCGCGGTTATGGGCCTCGAGAAGCTTTTCTTCCAGAGCATGCTGCTCGTCATAGGCACCTACCTCGTCCTGAAGGGCACTGGCATGGAAACGGGGATCGTCAATGTGGTGCGCACAGTTACCGGCAGCCTCTCGCTCCAGAGGGTCAGCCTGCCTATTTACATCATGACAATCATACTTTTCTTCATTGGCATCATCTCAGCATACCAGGAGATGAACAACATAGCCAACCCACTCGGCACGAGGGTTTCAGTTGCCGTTGGCCAGGCCCTGCTTTACCTAATGCTCGTCGCGATATTCTTCGCGGCCGGGAAAAGCGTGGATGCGGTGCAGCTCAAGAAGGCATACTACATCCGCAAGTATTTCCTGTCGGGAGCCGCCGCTATTATACTGTGGTTCATCTTAGACTCCGCGAGGCAGGTCATAGCGGCCGAGCCATACGCGGACCTCTCGTGGCTTGCCAGCAGGGCATTCATCGGCTTCCTCGCCGGCTACTTAGCCTACAAGGCATCAAAGGCGCTTGACCTCAGGAAGAAAATCACCAAGCTCCTCATAGGCCTGCCAGTGTACAGCAAGGACGGGAAATGGCTCGGCGTGGTGGAAGAAATAGGGAAGGAGAACATTGAATACAGGAACAGGAAGGGCGGCAGGGCCTCCAAACTCAGGAAAGGTGAATTCATGCTGAGCGAGGGGAAGATAGTCTTGGTGTGAAAACCGCACTCTTGAATGACAACCCAACTCCATGCCCTACCTGCCCTTTCCAGCACCGAATTTTTTGCTAATCATACCCAGCGGAACAATTATAGCAAGGTTTTGAAGTTGAACTCATATTCCGACGTGAATATCGTTTCCTGCACGCGTAGCCCGGCCTGGCGGAAAACCTCTTCATACCAATCAAGCGGCCTGTGGGACTCTAGGATTTCGTAGTTGCCTTCTTTCTTTATTTGCGGAAAACATGGTTATCCTCATACCCTTTCCAGGAAGGCAGGCGTATGTCAAGGGCGGATTCCGGAATATCGAATATTTTCGGGTTGCAGAAGCCAATGAAGCATTCGCCGCCTGCCATCAGTATTTCGCTGATTTTGCCGGCGATGAACCTGACCTCGACTTCCGGATTTATACAGAGCACTAGGTTGCAGACAACATAGTCGAAAGTGCTGTCCGGAATCTGCCCCACGCTTGTGTAGACGTTTTCCACCCGGTTTTTTTTCGCGCACAGCACGTTCATTATGCGGGAAATGTCGAAGGTTTTCACATCACAGCCAAGCCACTGCAGGGCGTACGAAAGCACACCGGGGCTGGCACTGCAATCAAGGACCCTGGTGCCTGTGCCAAGCCTCATTGTGTTGAGGAGTATGCTGTCGTAGCTCATGAGCTTGAGCTTCTCCTGTTCCAGCTCCCGTGCGACCAGGCCCCATTTGCCCCTCTCGAAGACCTTCTTGGGTTTTTTCACAATCATTTTGTGCTCACCACCTGTTTCCCAAAAGCTCAAGGAAAAGTGAACCAAGTATTGCCGCAAAGCCGACCGGAGAAAAGAGCAGTTCGTTTGCGCCGAACATCACTCCGGGCAAAAGCACACCAACTGAGAGCAATGCCGCGTGCGCAAGACTTTTCAGCATCATAAGACCCCCTCAGGCCAGAACAATGTTTATGAAAATCAATACCATGAAGTACACTAAGCTTGCAAACCATGGGAAAGGAACGGGATGAAAGCCTTTCTCCCCGAAGAATGCGACATAAGCAAGCTTTCCCAGGAACACAATTACAGGCACCCAGAATATGCCGCTTCTGAAAACCCAGCCAAGTGTTGCCGCTAAATCAAAGGTTGAAAAGAGGTAAACCGCTGCAAAGGCTCCGCCTATAATAGGGTCTTTTCCGTAAACGAACTGCCCAAGGCAGACAAATACGAAAACCCAGATTAAATTGCCCATGACAAACGGCACAAACCATCCAAGGTCAAAATTCAGCGCGTGCGAGAGGATTTCGAAGAACATATTTTCACCAAAATAATTCATTCACTATAAACAGTATGTGCAAAAGCGGTATTTATGGGATTATTCTCCGAAAAAGGAGGATTATAAGTGGCATCGTTAGCGCCCCAGATAAGGTGCATCCCCAAGACGGCTCAAAGCCAAATACGAGCAGGCCGCTTCAACACTGGCGAGGCCTGGCAATACGGATGCCGCCACCTCGCAATTTTATTCTTCTTAAAAGGAGGACAATAGCAAGGTTATTATGCACTTAAGGCAATGATGTTTCCGGCTGTGCAGGAAAATGGCAGGATGACACCTTGGCAAGGGCAATCACACATGGGTGACATGGATGGACACGCAAATCCTCGAAGACATAGGCCTGACCGGGGCCGAAATCAAGGTTTACCTCGCACTCCTGAAGCTCGGGCCATCGAACGCCGGGCCAGTGCTTGACAGGGCTAGGCTCCACAACTCTGTCGTGCACAACGCACTCAACAGGCTCATAGAAAAGGGCCTTGTTTCCTACACGAAGCAGGGCAAGATGCACATCTACCAGGCCTCCAACCCGAAGCACCTGTTCGAATACCTCGATGAGAAGAAGGAAAGGCTTGAGCGAATCCTCCCAGAACTGCTCGCAAGAGAAGAAAGCTCCAAAGGGAAGCCGGAAGTCACAGTCTACAGGGGCGTGAGGGGCATGAGGGAGATACTGCACGAGCTGCTTGACGCGGGCGGGAACTGGCATTACACAATTGGCTCCCCGATTGAATCAACCATGATGGGTGACGCTTTCTGGATAGATTACCACAAGAAGAGGCACAATAAGGGCATCAGGGCAAAAATAATCTTCAATGAATCATTGAGGGAGTGGACGGAAAAAATAACCGCAGGAGGACACTACCCCGCAGCTGAGATAAGGTTCCTGAAGGAAGGCTTCGAGCCGCTGACTGAAACAATAGTGAGGAACGACAAGGTAGGGATTCTCGTTTGGACTGAAAAACCTGCCGGAATACTGCTCCACAACAAGGAACTTGCGGAATCCTATGACAAATATTTCCAGTACATGTGGGGCATTGCAGGAAAAGAAAAGGAAAGAGGAGATAAAGCACCCCATCTACACCTGCACAGGAAAAAAGTGCAGGAAAGCCTGCTGCGCGGCCGCTACATGATAGGAAAGCATGGCTACATCAAGGCAATTAAAAGGGCGGAATGATTCAGGAAGGCAGCATTTCCTTTCCCTGCAGGCCAACTTTTGGCAGCTTGCCCAGCTCGACCTTGACCAGCTTCCTCAGGTTCGTGAGCAGCCTCTTCTTGGCCTCGCCTGCCTCGAAAGCGTTCTCGAAAACCTCGGCAACGTTGGATGCATGCAGCACCCTTATCTTCCTTGATTGGTCCTCGGTGAGCACGACATCGTTGATGTTCGCCTTTGGGATTATGACCTCGCTGAAACCAGCATCGATTGCCGCAAGGACCTTTGAGGTGACCCCGCCGACAGGCAACACTTCACCGCGCACCGATAGCGAGCCAGTCATCGCAAGGCTCTGCTTCACGGGAATTCCTTCGAGCGCGGAAACGACAGCAGTCGCGACCGAAACAGATGCGGAATCGCCCTCGACCCCGCTGTAGCTCTGCAGGAACTGGATGTGCAGGTCGTTCTTGGAAATGTCCTTTCCGGAGAGCTTCTTTATGAGCGCGGAAACGTTCTGCACGGCTTCCTTTGCAATCTCGCCGAGCTTTCCTGTTGCAATGACCTTCCCTTCCGAAATGGATTGGGATGGCGCAATCTCTGCCTCAATCGGCATCACAAGACCCGCCTCGCTGTCGGCCATCACGGCAAGACCGTTCACCCGGCCAATGGCGGTGCCCTCGTGCAGGTACACATCATAGTCCTTCTTTTCCTCAATCATCTTGTGTACTATCTGCTGCTCAAGGGTCTTTGCGCTCATCCTAGCTTCCATGACATCGTCCAGCTGCACCAGCTGGTGCCCCTTCTCGCGCGCAATATCGCCTGCGGCGCGCACCAACCCCCCAAGGTCACGGAGCTTGAGCGTCAATTTGCTCTTCCTGCCCGCGCGCTTGCGCGCCTCGAAAATAATTTGCTTCACCGCGTCCATGCTGAAGTGCGGTATCTTCCCATCCATCTTAACTTCCTGCGCCACGAACTGCACAATCTTGTTCCTGTTTTCCTCGTTGTCCTCCATATCAAGGTTCATGTAGATTTCATACCCATAACCCCTTATTCGGCTGCGCAGCGCGGGGTGCACCTTCTCCAAATCCTCATAATTTCCCGCCGCCACCAAAACAAAGTCGCATGGAATCGGGTCTGTGCGTGTCATTGCGCCAGAACTCATCTCGCTCTGGCCCGTGATAGAATATTTTTTCTCCTGCATCGCGGTGAGGAGCTCCTGCTGGGATTTCATTGATAGCGTTGCGATTTCATCCACGAACAGAACACCGCCCGAAGCACGGTGAATCATGCCCGGCTCGACACGGAGGTGGGGAGGTGTTCCGAGGCCACCGGAATTGTGCACCAAAATATCCTCGACAAAAAGGTTGCCTGTTTCAGTCGTGACATTGTACACATGGCCCTTGAAAGGGCGCTTCTGGACAGATGTTACCTGCTCGCCTTTTGCCTTGAAATCCATGACAAGATAAAGCTTGCAAAATTATTAAATAGGTTGCATACGTTGATTTGTTCAATGCCGGGAAAAACTGCAAAGCCTAAACACATCGCACGCCTGAGGCCAAAAGAGCCCATGCCGATTATCGATGTTTATGGAAATGTGATTTATCCCTGATAAATGTCACTGGGAGCGGCAGGACTCGAAGAAACCTTTGCCAAAGGTTTCCCCAAACGTACGAGGCCTGTCCCGTCTTGACATGACATGGGAGCGGCAGGACTCAAACCTGCAACCACTGCCACATCGGGACAGTGCACCGCCATCGTGCTACGTCCCCCTGCTTGCAGTTCTCCAATTATTTCCAGATGACGAAATTTCGGCCAACTTGCCTCACCGTTAGGTTGGAACATTTGCTTTACCAGAGCAAACTAGTATGCATTAGTAATGCATACCTTTTTAAGGGGGTTTATGGCAGTACTATCATGCTTTTGAAGGAAACTATAAGAACGGCGGTTGTTTCACAGCGCCAGGAACTGGAGAACTTTGACTTTGGCATAGATAGGGAGTTTCTTGGCAGAACAAAAACCCTGCCAAAGTATGCTTTCATTATTTCAGGCATAAGGCGATGCGGGAAAAGCACATTCATGCAACAACTCCGAAAAGGTGACCACGCATTCTATTACACTAATTTTGAGGACCCACGCCTAGCTGGCTTTGCTTTGGAGGACTTCGAGACGCTTGAGGAAGTTTACCTTGATGAATTCGGTAAAAATTCAAACTATTACCTGGATGAGATACAGGCCGTCGATAGATGGGAGCTTTTCGTAAGAAAGATTGTTGACGCCGGGAAAAAGGTTGTGATAACAGGCTCTAATGCATCACTGCTCAGCAGGGAGCTCGGCACAAAACTCACCGGCAGGCACATCACAAACGAAATATACCCGTTTTCCTACAGTGAGTTCCTGCAGGCAAGGAAAGAGAAGGCCGGCAGCAAGAGTTTTGCTAATTATTTGGAATATGGCGGATTCCCGGAATATCTGAAAAACAACAGAAAGGAAACTTTGCGCCAGCTCTTAAATGACATAATTGAAAGAGATATAATAGTCAGGCACGATGTAAGGGAAAAATCTGCACTAAAAATATTGGCGGTCTATCTGCTCTCAAACTCAAGCAAACAAATCTCTTACAACAAAATCACCAGAACGTTCGGGCTGGGTTCAGTGAATACATCACGGGCATTTATAGCCTATCTAGAAGATGCATATTTGTTTTTTACTGTCAAAATGTTCGATTATTCCCTGAAGAAACAGGTCGTGAATCCAAAAAAGGTATATGCCGTAGACACAGGCCTCATCAACGCCGTTTCAATAAATTTTACGCCCGATAATGGAAAAATGCTTGAAAATTGTGTGTTTATGGGGCTCAAAAGGCGCGGGAATGAGGTTTACTATTTCAAGGGAGAAAAAGAATGTGACTTCTTGATTAAGGAGGGAGGGGAAATAACAGAAGGGATACAAGCGTGTTATGAGCTAACCGAAAAGAATAGGGAAAGAGAGGTCGGTGGCCTTCTTGAAGCAATGAATAAATTCAAAATCAAGAAAGGAACCGTAATCACCATGAACCAGGAAGACAAAATAGTAGCGGAAGGCAAATCGATAATGGTCATTCCGGCATGGAAGTGGATTCTCAGTAAATAGGGGCCTCCACAGAGGGCGAAAGATTTAAGCCACCCGACGCGGAACATTAGGAAAAAATTCCTAGTAGGTGGCGAGAGATTTGAAAGAAAGAATATTGCCATCAAGACTGGCTACAGATTAGAAATCTCTTATCCCACCAAAATTATTTTTGAAGTGTCGCAAGAGCCTGAGTTATTGACAGCTTTATTACTTTGTGGTTTGAATTGAGTTTGCTTGCCTCTGTGCCATCTTTTCCTACGACTATCTTGTGCTCTGGAGTTACCGTCAATTTAGATTTGCCAGAGGATATTTCTATGACATCACCCTCATAAGGCCTTTTGTTCATTGAATAGATTCTCGTTTTTATTAATTCACTTTTTTCGTTCATGCCGATAGTGTAGACCTCTATGCCTTTTGGCAGAACCAATGCCTCATAACCATTATCGTATTTTTCAATTAAATCAGGATATTTTTTCGCCATTTGGTTCCAAAGTTCCTCGAATGTTATTTTGGTTCGGCCCCAAACACCATAAATCATTAACTCGTTCACTGCAAAGGATTGCAAGGGATCGTGCCTCACATCGCCAAGCAGCGCCCCTGCCCTCGCACCTGTGCCCTCGTAAAACGGCGCGATTTTCTTTCCGGAATTGTTGATGAGGAGCTTCGGCGCGACAACGCCGCCGCGCACCCTGACCTGCGCACCGAGCACGAAACCCACCATCAGGAACGCGCCCATTATGAGGGTAGCGGCATAAACGACATCAGGAATGTACTTGAGCGTCCAGAGCACGTAACTCAGGAGGAACCAACCCATCGGGAGGAGGATGCCAATCAGGCGGAGGTTATCCTCCTGCGCCTTGCCCTCAAGCCTCGCCTGCTCGAGGATTTTATGGCCCTCGCCCGCCTTCACCGTGCGCACGACAGGCGTATTGGGATCCTCCTCGTTCGGGTAAATGAGCACGTCGGCCAGCTTCTGCAGCGGCATAATCTCAGACATCGCCTTTGCAATCATTGACTTTCCAGTTCCCGGAAGGCCAACAAGGAGGACATTCCTTTTCTGTATCGCGGCCTTGCGGATTAGCTCTGTTGCCTTCTCCTGCCCTACAATCTGGTCCACGAGGAGCTTTGGCACGGGCACTTCCTTGGTCGAGGGCAGCTTGAGGAGATCGTGGGAGGATGGCATGAGCAATATTGTGGCATGGAAAGTAATTAAAGTCTTCGGTGCACGGGGCTGGCTATCCTTGGCTCTGAAAAAAATGCAGGTGCTGCCGGCTCCGTTGAAAGTCTCACCCTATCCTGAGGTTGTCCGCTATCATGCGGAGTAGTACCTCTTTGCGTTGTTGTATTGTTTTATGGGAGT
>SBBR01000019.1 GCA_005239615.1 archaeon | reverse complement strand
TGTTCCTTATGAACATCCAAACCTGCATAGAATGTCATTATTCCACCTCCATAGTGATTACGACGCTTCCACTATTTCGGGGTTTTCATAACATTCATGTCTATATATCGGCACCAACTTGTATTTAATCATTATTGACGAGTAAGTGGCTAAAGTTGATATATGCTTTTTTTCCCTTTATTTCCGCCTCTGAGCCCTGCCGAGCCTCTCCCACATGAAGTTGAAGTACTTTCGGTAGCCGTCGCTAAGCTTCTCGCTCACTACCGTAAACTGGACAGGTTCAGCCGCAAGGTGGCCAGGGCTAACCCCATAAAATGTCACTACATGGTCGCCGAATATGTCGATTGCCATCGAGGAGGAATATTCCGGCGGGAAGAACTTGTACTCGTTCATGCGCAACGCTAGTATTTCCGGCGACATTGTCCTGACCTCGTGGTCGTAGATGTGCCTGAAGCAAATGCCCTGCCTTATCCTCTGCCTGTCGAATTTCGGCAGGAAGTACTTTAGCCTCTCGTCTAGCCAGAACGCCTTGGCGCCGATGAAGTGAACGGTTTCATTCACCTCGAGGATGTCGTTCAGGTAGTTCTTGAAGCCCTCAATGCCCCTGTAAATCGCGGCCTCGTCCTTCCGGGATATCCTCCTAAACATTTCCTCTAGCTCTGGCATCACCGAGCTGACCTTGGCTTCCTTCTCGCGGACGATGTCAAGCAGCCTCGCGGGGTTTACTGCCCTTACATACTTAACTCCTTTGATGAATTCCTCTGACGCAAGCCCTTTTTTGACGAGCTTGTCGATGCTGTCGTAGACGTTGCGCCTGTGCACGTTAGATTCTACTGCAAGGGCGTTGATTGAGACTTTTCCAGCAGAGAGGAGAGTCTCGTAAATCTTCGCCTCGTTAGGGCTCAGGCCGAGCTCCTCCAGAACCTTCAAATCCATGCAATACTAAGGCACAAAACCCCCGTGCTCAGGCCAACTATAACAAGCCTTGCCAATAAACCCCCAATACACAATTAGAGTGTCACTTTTAAACCAAAACCAAATGCCAGGCCTCGCCTACCAATATTCCAAAATGGAGTGCCGGGCATTGGCCTGCCGGTGCCTAATTAATGCACTCGGGGCATCCTTCGCCTATAATTAAATTCCTTGCCCCGCCCTACCTAATGATGCTCGACGAAAACACCG
Source organism: archaeon (assembly GCA_005239615.1). Lineage (GTDB taxonomy): Archaea > Iainarchaeota > Iainarchaeia > Iainarchaeales > Iainarchaeaceae > CABMIU01. Next base: position 11,171 of record SBBR01000019.1, on the reverse strand, counting down.
TGCTGGCTAGGTTCGATTCCATCGCAAAATCCTTCTCACCTGGCGAGAGGATTGCACTCTGCCACGACCTTGACGCTGACGGCATCTCAAGCGGCGCGCTTGCCTACATTGCCGTTGAGCGCCTGAGGGGAAAAGGCCCCGACCTAATAATCACGCAGCCCTACAAGGCAATCGAGCTGCTGCCGAAGAGCCTTGCAATCCTTGAGAAAAACAACATCAACAAGCTTATTGTGGTTGATTTTGCGCTCGACCAGAAACCGGAGGCCATAAGGGCGGTCGAAGAAACTTTGAAGGCCGGAGAGGGGACGATTGGGCGTTTGGAGGAGGCTGTCGAAGTCGCTATTGAGGGTGGTGCGGAAAAGGCAAATGGGCAGGTTCTGGTGATTGACCACCATACGCTCTACCCTGCCAAACCCTCTGCGAACACGTTCGTGCTCAAGCCCCAGCTCGTTTCTGAAATAGAGCCGAGCAGGTACCCATGCGCCAAGTTTGTGTATGACCTCTTCTCGCGCCATTGCGACCTTTCATCACACTCATGGGTTGCATGTGTGGGCCTCATCGGTGACAACCAGATTGGACAGTGGAAGGATTTTGTGGACAGCGAATGCGAAAGGCACGTCACAAACCGGAAAGAGCTCTGGGCAGTGATGGAAGCAATCTCGGCAGTGGAGGTGCTCGCTCCCGAAAAGCTCCAGGAACTCTTGCTCCACATTGTGCGCTCAAAATCTCCCAAGGATGTCCTTTCATCCCCCTTCTCCAAGTATTCCGTACGCCTCAGGAAACAAGTTGACGGCCTCTTCAGGAAATTCAGGGTGGAAAAGGAGGCATTCAAGGACGAGGAGCTTGTTTGGTTTGCATTCAGGGCGAAGAGGAGCATAAAGTCGGCGGTGATAAACCGGGCTAGCAACGAGCTCTACCCTGACAAGACAATAATATTCATTCAAGACAGGGGCGATGGCTTTGTCGATTTCTCGGCCAGGAGGCAGGACCTCAGGGTGAAAACAAATGAATTGTTGGAGAACGCTGTGAAGGGCTTTGAGAATGCCGGGGCTGGTGGGCACATTCCTGCGAGCGCCGGGCGCATAATGAAAAAGGACCTGCCGGAGTTCAAGAGGCGTGTGCTGGGGTTTTTGCGGGACGGCAGATTCCGCCAAAAGTAGGTCATATTTTTGACAGTTTCAGCGCGAGCCTCACCCTCTTGCCGTGCAGCTTCACTATCCTTGCAGGTGACCCAACCACAGTACAGTCCGCTGGAACGTCCCTCATGATAATGAACGCCCCGGCGCCAATCTTTGCATTGTCATCCGCCTTTATTGGCCCCAGCAGGGTCGGCCCAGTCCGATAAGGACATTGTTCCAGATTGTGGGGTGCCTTTTCCCAGTGTGCTTCCCCGTGCCGCCAAGCGTGACGTTGTGGAAGAGCACGCAGTAGTCGCCAATCTGTGCAGTTTCACCAATCACGACCCCTGAACCATGGTCAATGAAGAAGCCCTTTCCGATTTTCGCCGCGGATGGATTTCCGCGCCGCTCCAGACCTTCACTAGGTTTGCGAGGAAGCGCGGTATTACCGGAATGCCGGCGCAGTGCAGAACATGCACTATTCGGTGCACGGCAACAGCGTGGAATGGCTGGTGGTTCACGAGCGCGTCAATTATGCCTTTGGCCGCAGAGTCGTTCCTGAGCACAGCCGCAAGGTCTGAGGAGACGAGTCACATTATGCCGGCCTTTCCCATGATAGTATACAACCGCTCATGGTTAAAAAACGCTTCCTCGCATTATTATTCTGATTGGAATTATTCCTTGCACAAATTATTATTAATAACATGCTGCGCAATTAGGTGATGGCGCACTTCGATACGCTATGCGTCCACGCTGGGGGCCAGCAGGACCCGCACAACGGCTCGATAGTCGCACCCATACAACAGGCGGTCACGTTCAGGCAGGCCGGCATCGGCGAGCCAATAGGGTTCGAGTACGCGCGGATGTCCAATCCTACCAGGGAGATATTGGAGCGCAACATCTCCGAGCTTGAGGGTTATGCGCACTCGGTATGCTTCGGCTCCGGCATCGCGGCCGAGCTTGCCCTGATGCAGACGCTGAAAGCAGGCGACCACGTCATTTTCTGCGAGGACACTTATGGAGGAACCTACAGGCTCATGAAGCTTATACTGGGCAGGTTCGGGCTGAAAAGCGATTTCATAAAAATGGACAATCCTGATGCGATTTCGGAGCACGTGACAAAAGACACGAAAATGGTTTTCGTCGAGAGCCCAACCAACCCGCTCATGGACGTCATCGACCTCAAGCACGTGGGCGAGGTTGCAAAAAAACACGGGTTACTCTATGTCGTGGACAACACTTTCCTCTCGCCCGTTTTCCAGCAGCCAAAAAAATTCGGTGCTGATGTCGTGGTGCACAGCATTACCAAATACCTTGCAGGCCACAATGATGTCGTGGGAGGCTCGCTGTCCTTCGACGCGCCGGAGCTTAAGGAAAAAATCGGCTTCCTCATAAAGGCCACGGGGGCGGTGATTTCTCCCTTTGAATGCTACCTGACTTTGCGCGGAATCAAGACGCTCGATTTGAGGATGAGGAAGCATGATTCCAATCACAGGAAAATAGCCACATACCTCGAGGCCCATCCAAAAGTCTCCAAGGTCTTTTCAACTTCTCTCGCCTCTCACCCAAAGCAGGTTCTCCACAATTCACAGGCGAGCGGCCACGGCGGCACATTCTCATTCGAGATGGAGGGCGGGCTCGAAAGCGCAAAAAAATTCGTGAAGGGCCTCTCGCTCTGGACCTACGGCGAAAGCCTTGGTGGAGTGGAATCGCTCATCTCGCACCCGCCCACCATGAGCCATGCCTCGATTCCTCCTGAGGTGAGGCGGCAGAAGGGAATCGATGACGGGCTGCTTAGGCTATCGTGCGGCATCGAGAACCATGATGATTTGATTGCAGACCTTGAAATGGGGTTTGCAAGGCTCTGATGAGCCACGGGGTTTTGCTATGGACAATGTGAAGGTGTTCGCCCCGGCGACCGTTGCAAACGTCGGCCCTGGCTTTGACATTTTTGGCATATGCCTTGATGGCATAGGCGATATTGCAATTGCCAAGAGGAAAAGTGAACCTGGCGTTTTCATCAAATCAATAAGCGGCGACAACGGGAAATTGCCGATTGCGCCTGATAGGAACACTGTTTCAATCGCGGCCATGAGTTTTCTGGAGAGACATGGAATCACGGATGAAGGCATTGAACTGATGCTTGAGAAGGGAATGCCGATAAATTCCGGCCTTGGCAGCAGCGGGGCGAGCGCTGTCGCAGGGGCCTTTGCAAGCCTCAGCCTCTTCGGGGACTCATTGGACAAAGTCCAAGTGCTTCAGGACTGCGTCAATGCCGAAGCAGCGGTTGCGGGAAGGCACGCCGACAATGTTGCTGCTTCGCTGCTCGGTGGGATGGTTATAATAAGGAGTTACGAGCCGCTCGACGTGATAAAACTGCCGATGCACGACGGCCTCTTTGCGGCGCTAGCCACCCCGAATTGCGAGATCCAGACAAAGGCCGCGAGGGAAATCCTACCAAAGGATGTTCCCCTGAATAGCATGGTGAGGAACTCCGGCAATGTCGCTTCCCTTGTTTCTGGAATAATGCAGGGCGACCTAAGGCTCATTGGTCGTTCCATAGACGACTGCATTGTCGAACCTGTGCGTGGGAAACTCATTCCCGGCTTTGATGCTGTGAAGAAGGCGGCGCTGGAGGCTGGTGCGTTCGGGTGCAGCATCTCCGGCTCCGGCCCCACGGTGTTCGCTTTCGCCAGCTCCATTGCGGAAGGGAATGGCATCGCAAGGGCTATGGCCGAGGCGTTTTCGGCGAACGGCCTCGCCTCGAAAACCCATGTTTCACCCGTGAACAAGGAAGGCGCGAAGGTCATCCGGTAACCAGGTCCCTTAATCCCCCCATGTCATAAATCCCGTCCTCGACCGCGAAAACCCTGAAGTTTCCGATGTTTTTCACCATCGGGCTGAGGGTGCCCTCGCGCGTGACGTCATGGCCCAGATGCACCTGGCACATCGAGGGCAGCACTATAAGGTTTTTGCGCCTGAATTTTCCCGTGAGGAAGCACTTGTAGGTTTCGCGCTTGACCCCGTCGCTGACTGCAACGCACGGGTGCTCGTGGCCAATCACGATTGTTTTTGCCCCGGCGATTTTTTCTGCCGCAGGTATTTTGTCCCCGTGCACGAAAAGGACCTTTTCCTTTTCGAGGAAATAATCCTCCACAACCTTCATGCCCTGCCACATTGCTACCGGCCCGAGAGCCCTGTCATGGTTGCCTTTTATGATTATGATTTCGGCTCTGTACAAAGAGAGGAACTGCAGCATGTCGAGGACTTCTTTCCATTCCTGGTCGCTCGCCTTGCCGAACCTCTGCTTGAGGTCGCCGTTGATGATTATTTTCTCCGGCCTGCCGGTGCGCGGGAAGACTTTTTCTTCAAGCCTTTTCCTGATTTCGGGATAATTCGTGCGCGGAAGGAGAACGCCCTGACTGTTCATCATACCTTCATAGCCGAGGTGGAGGTCGGACATCGCCATAGCCTTAGATTCCGGCATCCAGAGGCAGAGGTCAATGGCTTCAACACCTTTCAGTATCTCGATACGATTCATTCAATCCTCTTCCATTTCGGCTTTCGTTTTCTCAGCGATTCTCTCCATTACTTCCCCGTGCATCCTTTTTATGAACGCGAACCTGTCTTCCATCTTCATCGTGTCCATGCGCCCCTGCATCGCTATGCCCCACGCGAATGGGCTTGGGAAAGTGGAGTTGAGCTGCTTTACCTTGATAAGCTTCTGCTCTATGCCCTCAACGACTTTCTGCGCCGAGGAGATGTCCATAGCGTCCTCGAGGACCTCGCGCCGTGCCTCCCTGAGGATGACAAAGTCATTGCTGATGCGCCTCACCGCGCTGAGGAGGAGGCGCGAGGCCATTTGCTGCCTGCCCGCGCTCTTCGTGTTGCCCCTGTAGGAGCGGAGAATCATTAGGGCGCGGGTTGCACAGTGCCTGAACCTCCTTGAAAGTATTTCAGTGCCGTTCACGGCCATCTCAAGTATCTTGCGGAGGTCGCGGCTGTTGACAGCTGTCAGGGCCTTCTCGATTGGCACGTGACCGCTACAGCCCAGCATGAAGCCGTTGTCGTTCATGGAAATCTCGATGTCCTTGTGCGTGATTTTCGAGAGGGCGAATGCGTAGGCAAAGCTCAGGGCATCATTGGTCCTGCGGCCATAAAGCGCGTGGAAAACGAAGTGCGTGATTGTGCCCTCGGCGAATCTTTCCACGATTATTTTGCCATTGTCCGGAATCTCCAGGTAGCTGTGCTGCTCCAAAAAATACTCGTGGATTGCCTTTGCCGCATTCTCGTTCACGTGGAGGTGTTCCTGCAGGAACTTCACCATTTCGGCCTTTCCCTGGACTGCGCCCAGCTTCTGCCCCATGAGCTTCCTGAACTTCCCTACCTCAATCGCGAGGTCGAAACTGAGCGGCAGCATCTCGGAAAACCATGAAGGAACAGTGGGTGGGCGCTTGTAGGCTGTTGCTACCTGTACTGTCATTCCACGCGAGAACCTGAATTCATAGCTCTGGCCGCCGAGCACGAAAACATCGCCCTTGTGCAGCCTCTCAAGGAAACCCTCGTCAATCGTGCCTACGGTGTGCTCGCCGATTTTCACCCTTATTTTAGCTTCATCGGGAATCGTGCCTATGTTGGTCATGTAAATCAGGCGCGCGGTCATGCCCCTCTTCCCAATCAGGCCTGTCTTTTCATCATGCCATATCTTGGCGTAGACATGGCGCGTTTCGAGTGAGGCATACATTCCCGCAAGATAGTCAACGAGGTCGTTAAAGTCCAGGCGCGCGAGATTCCTGTAGCAATAACTCTGCTTGGCCAGAGCGTACAATTCACTGTCTTTTATCTGTCCGTCGATGGCTGTGCCGTAAATGTGCTGGGCGAGCACGTCGAGGCAGTTCTGCGGAATCCTTATCCTGTCGATTTTCTTCTCGAGGGCGCACTTCAGCATCACGGAACACTCCACCAAATCGTCCCTGTCCAGCACAATTATGCGGCCTTTTACAGTTGAATGCAGCTGGTGGCCGCTCCTCCCTATTCTCTGGATGGCCCGACTTATGCTCTTCGGGCTGCCCAAAAGGACAACGAGGTCTATGAAACCTATGTCGATGCCCAACTCGAGTGAGGTTGAGCACACCACGCACTTCAGTTCACCTTTCTTTAGCCTCTCCTCTACGCCGAGCCTGGACTCGCGCGACAGCGAGCTGTGGTGCGTGCCTATTCCCCCGGCTTCATAGAACACTGGGAATTTGTCTTTGAGGTTGTGCACGACCCTCTCGGTTGCGGACCGCGTATTGGTGAAGACGAGGGTCGTTTTGTGGACCTGGATTAATTCATGGAGGGTGCCATAGAGGGCCTGCTGGATTTGCGCGGGCGTGGTGTTAATGAAGCTGTCAAGCGGGGAAATAACCTTCAGGTCGAATTTCTTGAGGAACGAAACATCCACTATTTTGCAGTCCCTGTCAACACCCTTTTCATTTCCCACCAGGAATTGTGCCATGTCCTTCAGGGGCGCTACTGTCGCGCTGAGGCCAATCCTGCATATACTAGGTGAGAGCCTCTGCAGCCTTTCAAGCGAGAGTGAGAGGTGCACGCCGCGCTTGTTCTCCGCGAGGGAATGGATTTCATCCACTATAACCCACTCTGTGGACTTGAAGTTGTCCCTGAATTTCGGTGCATTGAGTATTATGGCCAATGATTCAGGTGTGGTGATGAGGATGTGCGGCGCCTTGCGGAGCATTTGGCTCCTCTCGCTCTGGGTCGTGTCTCCCGTTCTCACCCCGACCCTAATGTCTATTTTTTTGCCCTGCTTTACGGCCTTTTCTTTTATCTCTTCCAGGGGCTCCCTGAGGTTGCGGTTGATGTCGTTCGACAACGCGCGGAGCGGGGAAATGTAGACGCAGTATACTCTGTCTTCGAGTTGCCCAGCTTCGCTCAGGTTCAGGAGTTCGCTGAGTATTGCCATGAATGCAGCCAGCGTTTTGCCCGTGCCGGTTTCAGCGCTTATGAGGGTGCTCTGCCTGTAGTGTATGTTTGGAATGGCGTAGAGCTGTGGCTCGGTGAAGCTGCCGAACCTTGCCCTGAACCAATCCGCCAGCATCGGGTTCATGAGGCCGAAGATTGTCTTTTCCTCGTGCTTTTCCGTCTGGATCTCTATTCCCATTTTTGGCCACTCGACAAGGAAAACTGCTTGGAAAGGTATAAATTGGATTGGGTGATTGTGGCCACCTATGGAATTCAAAAAGCGCTTGCATAAAAATAGAATTTGGCCCCCTGTCACTGCAACTTCTGCATTCGCCGGGCCATTTCCATATGAACTGGAAATATTATTTGAAGCCCTCGTTGATTTCCTTGCTCTCAATCATTATTGCCAGCGGTTCCTTTGACCATATGACAATTACGGACTTGTTTTGCATACAAGAATACTTGTGTCCTTGTTATCAAAACTACCTCCGCCACCTGATTCACAACCTGAATTTTGAGTATTATGCAGGGTTCGTTTAAATATTACTTCGTCCCAACTATTTTCGTATGAAAACCAAGCCTCCTGTGAAAAAGGGGGTTCTGCCGCCTCGACAGGGGTTGAAAGGCGCCATGGCCAAATTTGCGCTTGTTTTCAGGGCGTGGAGTCCTTTGTGGAGCAGGAAGGCAAAACTGAAAATCCGGGAAAAGGCACACCAGCTTTACCTGAAAATGGTGGGAAATACCTCGGCGGAGGCTACTCATTTCGTCAAAGAACAGCTCAGGCCGTTACTGGCAAGGGGTGATTATTTACAGGCGGCCAATCATGCCGAAGTTTTGTACCGCCGGCAGAAGAAAGTCTACCTTGATTTGATAACTTTTTTTCAGGTGAACAGGGCGCTTGATAGCATAGGAATAGGGTATATGTATAAGGACAGGAAATTGAGGAGGGAGGTCTTCAGGATAATAAAGGACACAAGTTCCAGGTTAAGGGCCTTTGAGGGCAATCCCGTCGCCATGACAAATATTCTTGAGAGAACATTTGTGGAATTAGACGAGCTTCTTGGCAGGGCAAAGGCTCGTTTATTCAAGATTAACCTCGATATTTCAGCAATGGAAGTGAAAAAATTCATGGTGAAGAATTTTTAACCCTGCAAAAATTCACGCCATTTCTGGGTTGCTTAGACCACATTCCTGCAAAGCCTCCGGCATGTTGAGGCAATGGGGCACTCAGCGCCTGAGGTAATTATACGCGTTCCTGAACACCTGCATTCCCTCGCCCTCTTCCATTACATTGCCGTACTCGGAGTTTGGCGCGTTGATTCCGAAGAGGTTGCGTTCCGGGTGGGGCATTAATCCAAAGACGCGCCCGGTCTCGTCGCAGATTCCGGCGATGTCATCGAGCGACCCATTCGGGGTTTGAAAGTATTTGAACACCACTTGTTTGTTCGCGTGGAGCCTTTCAAGGACGCCCATGTCCTTCACCACGAACTGGCCCTCGCCATGGGCAATCGGCACGTTGAGGATTTCGAGGCCCTCTGATGTAAAGGCGCATTTTGATTCCTGCTTTATGAGCTTCACCCACCTGTCCTGGAAGCCGAGGGGCCTATTCATGGTGAGGCTCGCGACCTGCTCTTTGTAATTGCCGCCAAAGCCAGGAAGCATGCCTGCCTTGACCATTACCTGGAAACCGTTGCAAATCCCGATTGCAAGGTTCCCCGCGCCGATGAATTCAGGGATGTCGTTGTTGAGCCTGTAAATGAGCTTGTTCGCGAATACCTTTCCCGAACCTAGGTAGTCGCCGGCCGCAAACCCGCCAGGTATGCAGAGCAGGCGATAATCCTGCAACTTTTTCTTCCCCATGATGAGCTCGTTCACGTGCACGTTCTCCGGCGAAAAGCCCGCCCTCCTAAGCGCGAACATTGCCTCGTAATCGCAGTTCGTCCCCGGCGCCCGGAGCACAATCGCTCTCACAGCCATTCCACCACCATTCCCCGCGCGGCGATTTGCCCTGCCCTGCCTCTGGTCCGTAAGGCCTTCACCACCACAATGCCCCCTTCCATGCCGCCTTGAGCCCGCCGATGTCCTCGCTGATTATTATTCTGCCGTCAAGGCCAATGGCGGACATTTTTTTGTTTTGTGTAACTCTGCCGATTTCGGCAAATGCAATACCACTCATTGCCTTCTCGAACCCCTTTTTCTTTGCGGCTTCCACCTCGACGATGAATCGCGTGTTGGACTCGGAGAATAGGACAAAGTCGCTGCGTGCAATTTTCCCGCCCAGCGTAACCTTGCGCAAATCAACCTCCGCGCCTTTCATTCCGGCGAAGCACATTTCCGCGAGCGCAATACCTATGCCGCCTTCGCTGCAGTCGTGGCAGGCCGTGACAATTTTATCAGCCGGCTTTTGCCTCAGGATGAGTTTGGAGAGCCGGGCAAAAATGTTTTTCGCCTTTTTGAAATCCACTCTAGGGACTTTTCCGCCAATAACGTTCCTGTGTTTTGCGTAGTGGCTCCCGCCCAGCTCGGAAAATGTCTCGCCGACAATGTAAATGAGGTTACCTTCCTTCTTGAAGGGCATCGACACTTTCCTGCGGGTATCAGGAATCATGCCAAGCGCGGAGATTAGTAGCGTGCCCGGAATGGAAATTGTTTCGCTGCCTGTGTTGTACTCGTTGTAGAGCGAATCCTTCCCGGATATGAATGGCACGCCGAAGCCTTTCGCAGAGTCAGCACAGCCAATGCATGCCCTCACAAGCCCGCCAAGGACTTTTTCCTTCTCAGGGTTGCCCCACGAGAAATTGTCCAGCAATGCGATTGATTCGAAATCCGCCCCTACCGCAACCGCGTTCCTGAGCGCCTCGTCGATGCAGGAGCATGCCATATAGTAGGGGTCGAGGCATGAGTAAAAGGGGTTGATGCCGTTCGCGACAACAACGCCGCGCCACTCTTCCAGAAGCGGCCTCACTATTGCGGCATCCGCAGGGCCATCATTTTCCTCGCCCACAAAAGGCTTTCCCACGACCCCCCCTTGCACCTCATGGTCATAGCCCCTCACGGTCTTTTCCTTGCTTGCGATGTTTGGCATGGAGAGCAGTTGCTTCAGGGTTTCCCCATAGTCTGCCGGCTCAGGACATTCAAGCTCTTTTTCCTCGGGTGCAGTCCATTCTGCACCGAGTTTTTTGGTGGGGACGCCTTCATGCAGGAAACCCATGTCCAGCTCGCCGGCCTTTTCATCTTTGTAGGACATCTCTAGTTTTCCTGTGCGGGTGAACTCTCCTATAACAGCGCATTCCGTATCCTCTATGGCACAAATCCCGGCGAGCTTGCCAAGATTCCTTTTAGGCACTGAGAGCACCATGCGCTCCTGCGCCTCGCTCAGCCAGATTTCCCATGGGAGCAGGCCCTTGTACTTGAGCGGCGCCTTCTCTAGCCATACTTTCGCGCCTGTTTTCGCGCCCATTTCCCCGACGGCTGAGGAAAACCCACCCGCTCCGCAGTCGGTGATTGCATTGTAAAGGTGCAGGTCACGCGCCCTGAGTATCGCATCCATCATTTTCTTCTCCTCGATTGGGTTGCCTATCTGCACCGCAGAGGAAGAGGCGCTCTTGTCCAGTTCAGCAGAAGAAAAGGTCGCGCCGTGAATGCCATCCCTTCCAGTACGCCCCCCTAGAACCACAATCAGGTCGCCCGGTTTTGCTGCCTTCTTCTCGAGGCCTTTGGGAATAAGGCCGACTGTGCCGCAGTACACGATCGGGTTGCCGAGGTAACGCTCATCAAAAATTATCGCGCCGTTCACCGTTGGAATGCCTATCTTGTTCCCGTAATCCGCAACGCCAGCCCTCACACCCTTGAACACCCTCTTTGGGTGGAGCACGCCCTCAGGGACTTTTTCCTTCTGGAAATCCGGCTGGGCAAAGCAGAACACATCCGTGCTGGCGAAAGGCCTTGCGCCGAGGCCAGCACCCAAAATATCCCTTATCACGCCACCCACCCCTGTGTTCGCGCCGCCGAAAGGGTCGAGAGCACTTGGGTGGTTATGGGTTTCGACCTTCATCGCCACATTCCACTTGGAATTGAATTTCACTATACCTG
>SBBR01000067.1 GCA_005239615.1 archaeon | reverse complement strand
CCCTGAAGCCCCCTATAAGTATAACCGCTTTTTTCTTCTTATCAAAAATAGCTCTTGCGTTTTTTAATATTTCCTGCACAAATTCTTCTCGCGTATCAGTACAGAGAATAACATTTTTCCGAGTTTGTATAGGGCGTGAAAGTTTCCACTTAATCGATGGTCTAAGCTCTAAATATAGCGCCAACAAAGTGCCCTTGAATCCAAGTTTAGGTGGCTCGTATTGCATTAGCCTTGACTTTGCTACTGGTGAAGGAAGAGGTATTATGCTTTGGAGCTGAAAAATCTCTTGAAGAGTTCTTATGGTTTTAATTCGGTTTTTTTTTGCGATAGCATGATACATCATAAAAGAAACCATTAATTTACCATTCATTATAGATTTATTTTTAACTCTGTGGGCAGCAAGCCTATTGATAGAGTTGCGAAAGAACCCCGCTGTGCGGTTTTATTGGTACAAGCATTGTACCACAAACAGCAAAGAACGTTTTTAATGTTTTGCAAGATGATTTGCTAGGTGGTTTTTTGGATTATGCAGTGAAGGACATCAAGCTGGCAGCGCAGGGCAAAATGCAGCTCGAGTGGGCCGAATCCCAGATGGGTGCGCTCCTTGAGGTGCGCAAGCGCTTCGCAAAGGAAAAGCCGCTCAAGGGCCACAAGGTCGGCATGGCTTTGCATGTGACCAAGGAAACCGGCGCGCTAGTGCGCACGCTTATCGCCGGCGGCGCGCAGGTTTCAATCGCGGGCTGCAACCCGCTGAGCACGCAAGATGATGCCGCGGCCGCGCTCGCCGAGGAAGGTGTGAGGGTTTTCGCCAAGAAGGGCGAGACAAAGGATGAGTATTACGAGTACATAAACAAGGTTCTTGATTCAAACCCGACAGCCACCATCGACGACGGCCTCGACCTGGTGTCACTCGTGCACACGAAAAGGCCAGAGCTTTTGAAGGGCTTGAAGGTGGGCACAGAGGAAACGACCACCGGCGTGAACAGGCTCAGGGCGATGGAAAGGGACAACGCGCTCAAGTATCCTGTCATTGCGGTCAATGACAACAAGACAAAGCACCTCTTCGACAATTATTACGGGACAGGGCAAAGCACTATTGACGGCATCTTGAGGGCGACGAATATTTTGTTTGCGGGAAAGAATGTTGTTGTCATAGGTTATGGTGATTGCGGCAGGGGCGTAGCGGGAAGGGCAAAGGGCATGGGCTCGAATGTTGTTGTGTGCGAAGTGGATTCCCTCAAGGCACTGCAGGCGAAGATGGATGGCTACTGGGTGATGCCGTTCGAGGAGGCGCTGCCGCTTGGAGATGTGTTCATCACGGTGACGGGCAACAAGCATGCGATTCCAGCAACCGCTTTCCAGAAGATGAAGAGCGGGGCAATCCTTGCGAACTCAGGGCACTTTGACATTGAAATCGATGTCACGAGCCTTGAGGCGCTTGCAAGGGCAAAGAGGCGAATAAGGTGGCAGCTCGACGAGTACACCCTCAAAGACAGCAAGAAAATTTACCTGTGTGCGGAAGGCAGGCTGGTGAACCTCGGCGCTGCCGAGGGCCACCCTTCAACAGTGATGTCTCTTAGTTTCTGCGGCCAGGCGCTCGCGCTTGAGTATGGAATAAAGAACGACCTCAAGGCAGGGCTGCACCTTCTCCCGGAGTCCATTGACAAGGAAATTGCCGGGCTGCAGCTTAGCGCGATGGGGATTAGGATTGATTCTCCCACAAAAGAGCAGCAGAAATACATGTCATCGTGGGAAGAGGGTACATAACCATTTGGAGTTGATTGGCCACGCGGGTTTTGCAGGCATGGCGGTTTTGCAGGCCTGGACCTTATCATCAGGAATCAGGTATTTTCCGCCTGATTTTCCGCGTTCAATGATGGGAAAATTTCGCCGAAGAACACTTCTTATAGGGATAATCTATCCGGAAACAAGATACTTATTATCTTAACAAAAATTCCGCGCGGAAACACTTTCTGCCAATTCACTTTTCAATAAGCCAATTCCAAGCCGGTTTTACACTTATTTTTTTCCCATCAATAAGTATCTCCTCTTCTTGGTCAAAGGTGAGTATTGTGGCTTTTTGCGCCTTTGTTGCTTCAATTGCTTCTATCAGCCCTAAAGTTTCTCTTTCTTTGTTACTTTGGCTGAGTTCATAAGTTACCTGCATCACCTCGAATTTCGAACCATTTTTTATTATGAAATCACATTCTCTTTTGCCTTTGAAGTAGTATTGGTGGGAGTCTCTTCTCTTGAGTTCCTGCATCACAAGAGCTTCAAGTATCTTGCCCTTGTCCGGGCTGAAATTGGATGAAAGAAATGACTGGAAAGAGTTGTCGGAGAGATATGCTTTTTTCGGGTTGAGGGTGCGTACCTTGGCAGAATATGAAAATTTTTCTGACAACAAAACGAAAAACGCATCCTCAAGATATTTCAGATAGAGGGACACGGTTTTTTTGCTTGCCTTCACCCCTTTTTCCTTGAGTATTTTCCCGAATGATGAAACAGAAAAAAGGTTTGAATTGTTGTTTAGCACATAATTCATAAGAGCCTCCATTATGTCAACGCTCTTGACCTTGTGCCTCTCAACTACATCCTTATAAAATGTGGTTTCGTAGTATGACTTCGCCAGATCCCTCTTGTCGTTCAAATCGCTCTTTTGCACAATGAGCGGAAAGCCACCATAAGACATGTACTCTTCCAGCAGGCGGAGCAACAAGCCCTTTTTCTCGCTGAACTGCACTTTGTTGTCATATACAAAACCTTTGAGGGAAAGGAACTCCTTGAAAGAAAAAGGCAGCAGGAGCGTGCTTCTGTACCGGCCCCTTAATTCGGTGGCTATCTCTTTGCTCAGCAGTTTTGAGGAAGAGCCGCTTACAACTATACGGTATTTTCCGCTATTGTGGAGCCGCCTGATGAACTTGCTCCAGTGCGGCGCCTGCTGTATTTCATCAAAAAAAAGGTATTTCGGCTCCACCCCCGTAACTTCCCTGTGGGCAACAAACAAAGCATCAAGCTCTGCAGAAGAAATCCCTGCAAGGCGGTTATCCTCAAAATCAACAAACAGTATTTCCTCCTTTTTTACCTTACCCAGCAGCCCCTTTATGGTTAGCATCATCAGAGAAGTCTTTCCGACTCTTCTGGGGCCTATTATGGCGGTAATGCTGTCGGTATTTGGCTTCAGGGTAATACTACGGGGAGAAAGTTCCGGGAGTGGCTTTTCCAGCCATTCCACCACTATCCTGTTGAAAACTTCCCTTTGCATCGAATTATTATGCCTGCAAACAATTCTTAAATGTTTCTCATAGGAAACACTTAATATAAAAACTGTTTCCTTAAAGAAACACTAGTGTTTATACTATAGCGTAACCCAATATAATACTAGAAAACAGTAAAGTGTGCATTGGAGATGCACACTAGTGTGTACTGGGGAAATATGAAGTACTCAATAGACCCAAGAATAATTGAGCGCGAAATTATTTTTTGCCAATGCTTTTTCAATACTATTTTAGCAGAAAGCGTGGAAGTTTTTCCGCGCTTCCAAGCCTGATGAGCTTTGGCAACTGGATTTGAAAGCCCCGTTCACAGTACAGGGAAGGAAATGGCACTTTCTCATCTGCATCGATGATTACAGCAGGTGCATTGTCGCAGCCCAGCAGTTCAATCACTGCCCAAGCATAGAAGAAATTCTTGCAGGAATACAGCCCGCAATAAATTTCCGCAAGCCTGAAAACATCCTCACGGATAACAATCCTTTCAAAGAAGGCTGGGAACAACTCCTCGCAAAACAAGGAATCAAAGCCCGTTTTGCACATCTATATTACCCGCAAGATAAAGGAAAAGTGGAACGCACTATCAGAAATTTGGCAGAGGAATTCGTGAACCTCCTCCTCAAATTCCTCCACTGGCTAGCAGGAAAACTGAGCGAGTGGGTGAGCTGGTTCAACAACCAACTCTACCACAGAGGAATAAACGGATACCACCCCAACCTATATGGGGAGTTAAGGAGTTGACATTACAGGTCATAAAGATTTAAGAATCCGGCAGTTTATTCACGGAGAGAAATATCTCGCCAAAGAAGACCTCTTGCCACATGTTGATTCTGCCCTTGTTAGTTAGGAAGAGGCACGGGATGAACGTGCGCACTATACCTTCGTTGTCCATGTTTTCCTTGAGGATGCGTGAGAACAGGACAAGGCCCTGCGAGTCAGCGTTCCTCGCTATCCGATTGTATATCTTCTCCATTGCCTTCTCGATGTCGAAGTCGGAGAATGACATCTCGAACTTGGTCCGGGAGCGCTTCATTATGCCGTTGCCGTTGGCCTTCTTCGCTGTGGCAAGCATCTTCTCAATGCTCGAAACCAGCTCGTCAATCGTGACCCTGCCTTCCTTTATCCTGCGGATGTTCCTGAGGTCTGGGAGAAGGGCCTCGAACTCGGCGCGCTCCTCGGGAGTCATCGACTTCCGCCTCTCGAGGAATTCCTCCTCGTCCTCAATCTGGCTAAGCCTCAGGACATCTGCCTTGAAGCGCAGCAGGATTGCCGAGGCTAGGATTGCGTTCGCGGGAAGCCTCAGGTCGGTGCCCGATAGGGAATTGATTTTCTCTAGGTACTTGCCAGCGAGCTCCACCATATTTATTCCCCAAGGGTCCATGCGCTCGGTACGAACCAGCTCTATGAGTATGGTTTTCCACGCAGGCTGCTCAATGAGGTCGACAAGGTCAACGTTTTCCGGCAGGGCAATCACTGAATCGTCCGCGGTGGCTAACTCTGAGAGGTCGTCTGAGAGTTGTGGCATGAGCAAATGTAAAGTCTTGCGGAGAATAAAAAGGTAGCGGTAAGAATTTATGTATAAACCGTCTTGCCTCACTAACCCAAAATTCCTCGACATTTAACGCCAAGAGCCAACGCGCCCTTTTTGGCAACTTCGCCCATTGCGGAATTATGGCGTTGGCATTGTGACCGATGGAATGGCGTCCGCGCCGGGTCAGCGATACGACGACCTTGAATGTAGTATGGCATGTCGGGGGCATGGCGAAAACAGGTGAAAGCAGGAGGAATAAACACTTTTATAGTAGGACGCCGTTTATTTACTCAAGGTTTCAGGGCTTTTAAAGGGTTGTTTTTGATGCTGGAGGGCGCTTTCCAGGCGGTGAAGGACGTCTACTACTTTTTCGAGGACCGCTATTATGCGGTGTTGGACAAAATAAACGAGAAGGTGCCGGTTTACAGCATAATCGACCCGATTGACAAGTATTTCCCTTCTTTCATACTTTTCCTGCTGGCGGCGCTGTTCCTGCTGCTTCTCCTGCTTGTGACGATTTCTTATGGCGGGGCCGACCCACTGGGTTTCTGGGGGCGGCTGCTGGAAGAGTTCGTGAAGGACCCCATCGGGTTCATTTCACGGTTCATCGGCGGCATACTCACATTTTTCGGGATAGGCACGCTCCCCGCGAAATTTGTCGTTGTTGACGCCTCCAATTCTGCTGTGGCAGGAGCGACTGTTTCGCTTTCGCTCGCGGCGAGGGCAGAGGCGAAGACCACTGACAGCTTCGGCGAGTTCCAGACAGCATTCTTCGGCAATGGCATTAGCGTGACAGCAAAGAAAATAGGGTTCAGGGAATACAGCGACAAGACAGACGTGTCACCGGGAAAGAAGTACACCATCAAGCTCCAGCGCGACACAAAGGCAGGCACAAAGAGGGTTGATTTCGAGGTCTTCGACGAGCGCGGGAGCATAATCGCGAGCGACATGGAAGTTTCCTTCAGCTTTACCTGCAGCAACTCCCCCTCTCCCACGGCCTTCACGAAGAAAGGCGGCAGGCAGGCTGTTTTAGTGCAGGCAAACTGCGGCAGCCTCACAGCAACAATAGAGGTGACAGGATATGAGACCGCGAGGAAGACAATCGAGGTTGAGCGGCAGCGGGACAAAGTGACGATAAACCTCACGAAGAAAAAGCTGTTCGGAAAGCTCAGGATTTTCGTGTTCGACGAGGACACAATGAAGCCTGTGGAGGGCGCGGGCCTGACGCTAAAGAGCAATGCACAGAGCGTGCTGAGGCTTGGCACGACTGACGCCACAGGTGTCGTGCTTGCGGAGCGCATTCCATTGGGAACGTACTATGTGGAAGCCGTGCCCCAAAAGGACACGCCCTATTTTATAGGCACCAGCGACCTCTTCGACATGGGCGATACCGAGTTCTCTTCCGGCGCGCCGAAGAGGGTGGATGTTCCGCTCAGGAAACCTTCTGATGCGAAGAAAATATTCCTCAAGTTCGTGGACTCTGTCACCAAGGCCGCAGTGGGCGGAGTGAAGGCGACCATGTGGTTTAACAGCTCAAGGACTAATGACAACAAACCGGCATCACTTGAGGACGTCTCAAACAGGGAAGGGACAGTGCAGTTCTCGAACCTGGACAAAACGAAAAAGTACAGCGTTGTGGCTTCCCACCCGGAGTATGTGCTCGCAATCATTAGGGACGCGGACCTCATTGGCACCTCAGACACTAATCCTACAGTGGTGCAGCTCACGAAGGCGGTAATTACCGGGCCAGGCTCCAACTCTGGGACTGCGAAGGCAATTGTCACAGACTTCGGAGGCACGGCAATTGAAGGCGCTGTCACGTGGCTCTATATGACAGGATTCAGTGTCCCTGTTTCAGGATCGGATGCGGTGCAGACTGGCCAGAACGGCATTGCGGAATTCAAGAACCTCCTGCCTGCAAACTACAAGGCAAAGGCATCCAAGGCAGTGAACGGCCTCTCTCTCGAAGGCGAGAGCCCCACTAAGAGCCTCGCTCCAGGGCAGGCCATAGAGCTGCCGATAACCCTTGTAATCTCGAACGGCTCACTGCAAGTAAAGGCACTGGACCACGAGAACAGGCAGGCGATTGCGGATGCGAACGTGCATTTCATTGACAGGATCACAGGCAGGCTGCTCGCAAAGGCAAAGACAAAGGCATCCGGTCTCACCGACGCGGTAGAGTTCAGCGCGGACAAGAAGGTCTTCGTGTTTGTGGAGAAAGAGGGTTACTACCGCACCGCAACCATAGACTACGGAATCACGCCAAGGGCGACGAAAGTCATTGAAGTGGTGCTGGACAAAGTAGGCTCGGGAATATTCACAGGGGATTTTGATGTTGCTTTTTTGGAGGTTTATGCTAAGGACGGCTCGAAGGCGGGCAGGATAGAAGCAAACAAGGAGTACATGTTCAGGTTCAAGGTGCACGTTGTGAAGAAGGCCGATGACGTGAAGGCTATTGTAAGGGCTGGCCTTGATTCCGAATTGACATCTGACGCGGGAAAAATAACAGTGCAGGCCCTTGCGCCTTCCTCGTTCATAAGCCAGGCCACCTTTTCAAAATGCTTCGACCCGAACGCAATCTACAGCGACTGTCCTCCCCTAGACCCAAGCGGCGGGGCAAAGCAGGTCGTTGCTGGATTTGGCACACTAGAGCCAACAGTGGCGCAGGATTATGAGTTCGAGGTGCTCACAAAGGTCAGGGAGAACGTGCCAAACGACACCCCCATCGAAGTGAGGTATGGTAGCAAGGCAAAGGTTGATGGTAGCGATGTTTTTGTGGTTGGGCCTAACGAGCTCAAGGTCCTGAGGTTCTTCATCGGGAGGAATATCTGCACCGCTGACTGCTCGTTGAGGTTCGAGGCAGCCTACCAGGATGCGGAAAAGAAGTTGATTCCAACCCCTGCGGGCGCTAGCCTCTCGCTAAGCGGAGGCAGGTGGGTCTCAGGTGTGTTCGAGCTGCTGAAGGGCGTTGGATACAAGGTTGACTTCAATGTTTACAATGACACGCGCGAGAATTTCAATGACGTGCGCATGAAATTGAAGAGCGAGAATGCAGCCCTCACTCTTGCAAACAGCGAAGTGAACATCGGGAGGCTCCCTGCGGGCGGCAAATATTCCGGTTCGTTCACCTTCACGACTAATGCAAACTCCGCCGCTGCCGGCATTGACATGAACCTCGGCCTTGACAGGAAAGGGGACATGGCGACACTAACCTTCAAAGTATTGGAGGACAGGCAACTAACGGTCGTGCTGCTGCCGAACAGCCTGCCAGCAGGAAAGGCAGTTGTTTCCTTCGACGCGAACGTTTTCGGCACTGCAAAGGAGAAAGTTGAGGATGCCGACATTATCGTGCACGAGCGCGGAAGCGGGATACAGGTCGCTTTCGGGAAGACAGGACCTAATGGAATCGCAAGCTTCACGCTTGAGCGCACTGACGGCTTCTCTGCCTCGACCGTGCTGGACGTGAACGCACGCAAGACAGGGTACAAGGAGGCAACAACCCCACTCGTATTCTCACAGGGCGCCCAATTACTTCCCGGAATAGAGTGTATCACCGATGAGGATGGCGAATCCCTTGAATCGAAGTACCTTTATATAGGTCAGAGGCACGGCACAGAGAATTTCACCGTGAAGAACAGCGGCTGCGGAAGGACAATAGACCTTAACTTTGCGAAGCACCCCAATAGCGACATTTCAATCTCATACCTTAACGCCCCCGACCCATTGGACGGCACAAAGCGCCTCAGCCTTGGCAACTACGAGGCCGCTGTCGTGACAGTCACGGCAGGCAAGGTCTTCGGTGTTCAGCCCATATTCATCACAACAATGTTCCCGAGGCCCGGCAGCCAGACCCCTGAAAAATTCAGCGCTGGCACTGTGAGGGCAATAGTGACAAATCCTGCCGTGCCGGAGGGCAAAAAGTCTGGAGTAGAGGATGTTTGCCTGATTGTCAAGAGATCCCTAAAACCGGGAGACTCTGCCAGCGAAGAGTATACTTTCCACTTCGAGAAAACCACCAAGGATATGCTCAACATACTCAACAAGTGTTACTCAGGGCTTGCCGACACTGTGGAGAGCTCCAACCCTGATGCGGAGAAGCTGCCGCGCACATCGCTCCCGCAGGCATTCGATACCACTGCATCCAGCTTCACGGTGGACGCTGATTCTGCGACAAGCGAGCTGAGGCTTGAGGTGATGAAGACCGGCAGTTCGGAACAGTTTTTTATAATCACGCAGCAGGATTATGTGAAGGGTGAGAAGTGATGTGCATACGATTTTCCCAACACGAGACCACAAGCAGGACGACTCAGCAGCCACATTGCACTAGCCCTGTCTGGCACGGCGCCCCCTCTCCGTGGCAAGGAACTCTCACGATTCTTGTTGCCTTTCTGTCGCTCCTGCCAACAGCAAGCACTTTCCTGTTCTACAATGGTTTCATGGAAGTGAACCTTGACAAGGAAACATTCAACGCGGGCGAGAGCCTGGTCGGCATGATTGAATTAGGCAACTTTGAAGGGGTGGGGTTCAACGACGCTCAGGTCGTCCTCGAAGTGGTTTCCGGCGGGAAGGATGCGCTCGCCTACCCATCGCAACTGGGCGATGACGGCACGATAATCTCAGAAACGAAGATTCCCGCGAAGCTCGCTGCAGGAGGACAGAGAAAAATCCCTTTCGAAATACCGCTTCCTGCTGACCTGAAGGCGGGTACCTACACCATCGACGCCTACTACGCCGCAAACAGGGCCCCAGTCGTGGGAATTCCGCACATATTCATTTCGCCAGCAAGCACGGAATTCTCTGTCAAAGGAAATGGGGAATTCCCGCAGCTCAGCATAGTGCGCACCAAAACAACATTCAACGGCCAGGCAGGGCCGGTTGGCCCCCCTATAGAGGGAGGGAAGGAAATTCTGGGTAGCGTGTACGTGAAAAACCTCACCCCGAAGGAAATCAAGGACACCACAGTCTGGGCCGGCCTCTGCATGTGGGACGACACCTCCAACAGTTGTGATTCCTTCCTTTCCGAGGACTCCGAAAAAGCCAATTTTTCGGCTGGAAAGGAGGCGGAAGTAAAGCTGTCGCTCAGGGCACCGGAGATGCCTGGCGCGTACGCGATAAGGATAGAGGTGAGGGACAAAGATAACAGGCTTGTTTCGCTGTACAGGAACCGGGCCATTGTTGTGGGAGGGACCGCGAGGATAAAGAAGATGGACGTTTCCACGCAGAAGCTCGAGAGCGGGAAAGAAGCCGTGATAAACATCCTCCTTGGCTCCTCGCCGGACCACTACACAAACCCCGACTTCAACGACTTCGATGTCAGGGTGTGGGTGGAAGGAGGTGGCAGTGAAAAGCTTTTCGAGAAGGCCACGCACATCGACAGCATCACGCTTGCGGAACTCGAGAAAGAATTGAGCTTCGGCTTCACTCCAGAGGAAACATTGCGTGCCTTCAGGGTGTGCGCTTCAGTGGAAAAAATTAGAACTGTTTTCGACAGCTACTGCCTCGATGTTGCCGAGCTGGAAGGCGGCCCTTCGCAGGAAAAGAGGGCAGGGATTGACGTGAATACTTCCTACAATCCTGCGACAGGCACTTTCTCGGCCACGGTGTGCGGCTTCGGGAAAGACGGGCAGGGAGAGGGGCTTGATATAGGCATGTTGTTGGTCGAACAGGAAACCGGCGAAAAAATGATTGACTCCAAGTACATTGGCGAGGAATGCTACACAGATTCGGTTAAAATTAATCCATCCAGACACCTGCTTGTGGTGGACGATTTCAGGAATGCCAGCCAGTTCAACAGGGAGCTCGACTTTTCGGCGCCAGCGCAGATTCCTTCATGTACAGAGCAGGGAGGTATGCTTTGCAGCCAAGGCGAAGAGTGCACTGGCGCAACGATAAAATCAAGGGAAGCGATGGCGTGCTGCAGCTCCGAATGCAGGGCGCCGCAGACAGGCATAGGTGTGGAGGCATACCCACTCGGCACGGACACAGGCATCTCAGGCTTACTCGCGCCTGCCATCGCAATTGTTGTTATCGTCGTGGCGCTTGCCCTTGGAGCTGCATGGATGCGGAAAAAAAACCATGAAGGGACGGGCTGATGGCAATGGGCATGAAAAGTTTGATTTTTGCGATGGTATTCTTAATAGCAGTGGCAGAACCTGCCTCGGCTTCCGGCGACCACTGCTGGTACAGCGGCACGATTCACCAGCCCGCGGCAGACCTGAACTTCGGGGACAATTACAAGATGATTACAGGCAGGACAGTCGGCGGCGCTGCGCGCGAAACCTATGTCGTCCCTGAAGGCGCGAAGCTCATTGTCCAGAAGATTGACAATGCATTCGTGGCGAGCTGCGTGGACGGGGTGTCAGGCACCTACCTGCCCTCTGTAAGGTTGCTAGAGGAGAAGGAAGATGGAACAATGGCAGAGACATCAGGCAATTATTCTTATGGCGGTGAGGCGTGCAGCGGCGGCAACACTGTGGTGGCAAACTCTCCGGAATTCCTGGCATTCACCTTTGCCACAAACGGAGACCACTCATTCGAGCTTCAGTACAAGCAATCGATAGCCTCTGCAATTAATGACTGGAAGACGATAAAGAGGTTCGACGTGCTCGTGGCTCCGGGAAAGCTGGAGGTTAAACCTTTCAAGAAGCCCCTTGTCGGATTCAATTACAACGCGCATGGGCAGGACGACAGCCTTGAGAGAGAAATAATGTGGGAGGTGAGGAATGTAGGCAAGATAGACGTCAACATCACCGGCCTCAGGGCAGCGGCCTGTGCGGGCAACATTAGCAACTGCATATTCCCAAATTTCAGGCCTGAAAAGGGCATCCTCCTCACCGCGGGGGCGACAGCCTACCTGCCCGAGAAATTCAGTGCGCAGAGGCCTGCAATCTCCCCTTTGAAGGAAGCCATGGCGATGGACATCTCTTTCACAGACATCTACGGGTTCATAAGCACAAACCTCACCACTGGAAAGGCAGCAATTGAACAGGATCTCAGATTCAGTGTCGCTAATTCAGGCCTCGTGCCATACACGGCACCGGCGAAAGAATTCGAGGTTGACTACAACAGGACGTATTATGTGCAGACCTGCACCGACTCCCTAGGCAGCAGCCTCCACGAACCGTTGTTCGGGGTTACTGTCACTAAGGAGGACGGCAGTCCGGTCGTGGGGACAAATTTCCACAGGATTGACAGTTGCAGCGATGCCAGCGCTACAGGCATTTATTCGCTTCACAACAACAACACTTTCTCTGACAACATGGGCGGCGGAGGCCTCAAGAAGTTCGATACCAATGCCATCTTTCCAGAATTCACAGGCAAGAAGAAAATGTTCTACCGGCTGGGAGGGACAGTCGGGGTGCAGGGCCAGTACAGGAGCGACTTCCTCAAGATAGGCACGTCCTTCAATACGCAGACGCAGCTCGTTGAGGGCATCATCGTCAATGACAGCCTTGGCATGCAGGAAGTTAGGTACTCTGCACCCACACAATTCACGGAAGCAAAGCTGAACGCGTTCCTAGGCACGCAGCGCCTCGGAAAGTACAGCCCTCCATCGCCAGATCCAACCGCGGGGATTCTTAAATATGTCCTTTACGATGTCTACCTGAACGGCATTAAGGCCAACGCAGCGCCCACGCTCAAGTTAGAGACCCCAGACAACACGGTCTTGATAAATTCCGACGGCGAGGTGTTCGGCAGGACAATAGCGGTGGGGCAGCAGTCGTTCCCTCCCCCGTCCAGCGATGTCAACCTTGCGTGGAGCGACATGGAAAAATACATGTTCGAGGCAAAGGGCCTTGAGGCAGGAGTGTGCAGGACATTACAGGGCGGGACGATGCAGCTTGATGGCATGGACTCCCGCACTGGCGAGGGCTCTAGAGTAAGGCTGAAGTACGACTGGCGCCCCGATTTGGTAACTGAAAACTTCTGCGACCCGTCCAACCACAATTACGTTTACTGCGACGCCACGCAGTTCTCAATAGTGCTCGTGCGGAAGCTGAAAGGCCTTGACCAGAAGGCTGATGCAGGAAGGTGCGGCGATGCCAGGAACGGCGCCGAGTTCTACGCTTACCTGATGCGCGATGCCTTCTCGGCAGACTTCCAGAGAGACTTCGACTATTATATGAGGAACGAGTTTGCAAGCGACCCGATAAAATACTTCAGCGACCCCCAGAAGGACTGGGGAAAGTATTTCTCAGACACGCAACGCCTCACCTTCGTCAACGCTGACATCATGAAGCCCAAATTATACCGGGTGAATGTTGACATATCGTTCGACAGGGATGTCGCGGCTGGGCAGTGCCCATTCTTCACTGGAGAGAACGGCAATCCGAAAGCAAAGGTCAGCGTAACCTTCACTGAAGCCGATTCCGTGGCGCAGAAAAACCTCCTCTACTTCCTCCCCATCGACGGCATTGTGGGGATGCACCCCAGCGGCACCCCACCTACTGTTTCGGGAATGCACAGGCAGGGTTACGGCACTGGCTTCAGGGGCTCAATAGCGAGTGTATTCCAGACCCCGGACACAAGGTATTCAGTGACGACAATCGGCATGACGCAGGGCTCCACCCCTCTTGCAACGGTTGACGTCATCGAGACCACTGACTTTGCGCAGGCGAACAAGGATGACCCGGGGCAGGTGATGAGAATAGTGAAAACAGGCGATAACGCGTACTCGATGAAGTTCACGCCTACTGTGCCTGTGCCTATTGTCCTCCTTGCAGAAGGCAAGGAAAGCCCGGAGAAGAAAAACATCTCAGTTGCATACCAGCTTTTCCAAGGGACTGACCAGCCTGTTGTCGCCAGCTCGGAGCTCGCAAGGCTCGTCGAGATAGGATTCCAGAAGGGAGGAAAAATAGAATGCCTTGACCCTACAGGTGTCAGCCAATCAGGCACAGTGGCAAATGCCCCAGCCAGCGGTCTCAGTCTGCCGAGCCTCGCGCCCAATGGCAATTTCGACCCGGCGGCGCGCTCCCCAATAAAGTCAGGGTTCGACAAGCAGCTCTCCGCTTTCGCAACGACAAACCTCTGCACGCTCTCCCAGTCCGTCTCGAACAGGGAAAACACCTATTTCTTCAGCAGGGAAGGCGTAGGGGATGCTAACATTATTTTGGAAAGCGTCCTCTACGCGCCCTCTAAAGCGAGGGTTGACATACTCAATGCCTGCGCCTCGCAGGGAAGGTTGTACGTAAGCGGCACCGCAAATGCGGCAGGCTTCAGCGAGCTAAAACCCGGAAGCCCATCATTCACAATCAATTCAGGCGCCGGCTCTTTCGGGACGATTGCTGAAGCTCTGGAAGCAATCCCGAAGGGGGATGCGTGCATCGTGCACACGACAGAGCAGGCAGGTTTGGAGAGGCTCCCGAAAAGCGTAGGCATTTGGTGGAATGAGGGCAGGATAGCCTCTGCTTTCGGTGCAATGGTGCAGCAGAAGTTTGCCCCGGCAAAATTCTGCCAGTAGCGCACTCCTAACCAACGCCCCTTGTTCATATTGCCTATGGACGCCTTTCCCCGCTTCTCACACCCATAGCTAAAAGTATGCCAGCAAAATTTCATTGGCACCTCAGGACTCCAACCCATCATTTGCACAAGGCGTCAATATCGGTTGGTGGCATCGATGTGGCCAAAACGCCGAGCGGACCTTAAAGTGACGTCCTCCTAAGAGGCATATTGTGGGTTGATGATGCGACAGAAAGCGTTTTTTATAACCTCGGCGTTTACTTTCCCTATGACTTATCCCGCTGCAGTGCCTGAGAAGCCGAAAGAAAACCCTGTGCTCATGCTGGCCATCCTTCTTGCACTACTTGCAGGGCTCTCATTCGTGCTAGTGCACTTCAACATCATATCATGCGGCTTTTATAGCGAAGTGGGATGCGACATGTACTATTCCATAATCGCCGGTGGCAAGCCGAAAGTCCTCATTGTTTACGGCGAGGAAGGCATGGGCGACCCGCAGTTCCTTGCCGAGGTTCTGAAAGGCACCCGCTTCGACGCAAAGGCCAACATTAGGGAGCTCAGCCTCACAACCCTGCCCCTCCTCACCGAGTACCAGCTCGTGGTTGTGGAGAGAGCGCGCAGGATGAGCACTAGCCAAATAAAGATGTTTCAGGAATACGCCGGCAGGGGAGGAAGGCTTGTGTGGGTAGGAGATGCCGGCACGCTTCCCGCTGATGGAGAGACCGACATGAACATCTTCCTCCTGAAAGGGGAACGGAAGACAGGGGCTTCAAGGAGCGAGTACCTTGGCCCATGGGCGAGGAAGCAGGGGGACAAGCAGGTATCGCTCGACTACACCCTCGGGGTTAGGTTCAGGGGCAACTACTGTGAAATGGTGCAATGTACCAATGGAGTGCAGGTGGGCAACCTGGATTTCCCGGACCCTTCCAGCAGGCTCGCGAACGGCCTCTCGCAGGGTCTCGCCTTCTACGGCGACTTCTCCATAGTGGAACTGAACGATTCATCATATCAAAAAAGCATGGGCATCCTGGATTACGGCACCAACCTAATTGCAACCCCACCAAGTAGCTACTTCTGGCTCAAGACAGAGAAGCAGGGCTTCGGGAAGAACTTTCCAGTGATAGTGGCCACAGGCTTCGGAGGTAGGGTGGCTTACTACGCCTTTCCACCTGAATTCTTCGTTAGCGAAAAGATGCCTATGGATAGGAAAACCGGGGAAAGGGTTGCTTACTGGGCGCTTATAGAGAATATGTACTACGGAATGCTGTACAAGTAGGCAACCGCAGAGCATGACGTCCAATGCAACCGTGATTGTACCGGACGCTGAAAAGCACCAAAACACAAAAAGGGCAATAGAATCAGGCCATGTTTTTGCGGGCAACGCCTTATAAAGCAGGACAAAAGTTCACAAGCAATTCGCACCCATGAAGTCAGAGACCCGCAGGGTAGTGTTGTGTTCCACATAGCCAGCCTCTCCGAAATCGATAACGAGGACAAGCGGGACGTTCACCTTGTTGCTCAGGAAAAGGTAAGGCGCGTCAGCCCTGTCAAGGTCCTTTGGGTATATGTCAAAAGTCTTGCCGACCTTCACAAGGAACTTGAAGCCTGTCTTGGTCTTGACGGCATCCGCCCATTCCCCGACAGAGACCCTCAACTCGGCAGGCTGGTCGAACTGGAAGTCGGTTGCACCATTGTTCTTTAAGGTGAAAATCTTCATGCCAAGGCCCCTCTTCCCGCCGAAGTTCGGCACGCAGAGGAAGGCAACGCTGTCGACAGCGAGCTTGTCGAGCTTCAGAGGCTTTGGCTTGGGTTTGTCCACGCACTTGCATTCCGTACACACCTGCGTGGATGAACATTCTGAATCGACCTCGCACTGCTCGCCGGTTTCCTTCGCCTTGTTGCCGCAGACTGGCGTGGGAGGGACAGGCGGCT
>SBBR01000079.1 GCA_005239615.1 archaeon | reverse complement strand
CAGGAGGTCTAACGCGCCGATGTCCATGTCAAGGGCGCCAAGGTTCCTGAGGCGGCTCACTGCCTCTTCTGATGACTGAGCGTGGAATGTTCCATATGAGGGTTCCCCGTGACTTTGAAGGGCCGCACGTCAAGACTCAAATCAGTTTCTATAGCGAGCGCCTCAGAATCAAGGGCCTCCAAAGTTTGATGTGGAAACTCAAGTCACGGGCAGGCATTAAGAAAAGGATTCACCCTCACTTGCTCCGCCACACGAGGCTCACAGAGCTCGCAAAGAAACTCACTGAACAAGAACTCAAAATCTTTGCCGGTTGGACACCAGACTCCAAAATGGCGACACAATACGTTCACCTCTCTGGCAGGGACATTGACAATTCTATCCTCAGAATCAACGGCATAGTCAGGGCATCACAAGAAAAAGAAGCCAAAGAACTCAAGCCAATGACCTGTCCACGCTGCCAAGAAAACAACCCCTCGACCGCCAAGTTCTGTTACAAGTGCAGCATGGTCCTCGACATCAAAACAGCAGTAGAACTCGAAGAATACAAGGCAAAAGACGACCAAGCAGTCAAAACCATGATGGAAAGAATGGCAAAGATGCAGTCAACAATGCAAGACCTGTTCCAAGAACTCGACCAAATGAGAAAAGCACAAAAGGCGACCAACAAATGAAAAACAATGCCCTGTACTTCTTCATCGGAGCCCACTACTGGAAACCCATAATGGTACTCGTCCTCGCGGCAATCGCCCTATTCGCAATTTTCGGCACGCTCGTCTTCACATGGGCTTCCCTGCCAAAATAAAGCCCTTTACACCAAATAAACTTGGCGCACGACCACCAAAAAGGCTCGTCCAGCCAAAAGGAGGCCAAGCCGAGGAAATAGATTGCACGGAATTAAGAAAATTTTACTGTAATTTTTCTAAACTTTTTATCCACTTAGCGTATTCTTCTTCCGCCTTCATTGCCTCTGAATAATATGGGCTTTTTTTGAATTCATCTTCTATCATTTCTTTTATCCCCAAGTGTTCCATTACAGCCCGTCCAAATTGCGTCCAATGATAAGCATATTCTAGTGGTATACCCGCATTGCGATATTTGCATTCAAAACGTAATATCCCTAAATCCATTAGTCTGAAAATTGCTATTTTTTGCTCAGGCAATTCCTTTGGTAAAGAAAAATGGCTGTATTTTTTTGGCCATGTACCTTTTGTAGCCATTAATTGCAGCCCGATTTCATCAATAGTTTTTGCAGTGGCCTTGACTCTCTTGCTTTTATACCATTGTTGTTTTGCCATCGCATTCTCCAATATTTCCTTTAAATCTTCTTCATTAATTTCAATATCAAAGAAATTTATTGTCAAGGTTTCAATATCAAAAGGCATTTTTTCCTGGTTTTTCTTGCCAATGAGTATTATGTCTGAAGGCTCTCTAATAGCCGTGGCTAGCCCTAATTCAAACATCACATTAGGGTTAACGGTTTTGTATCTATCATCAAATGATAAGTCAAAAATCAGCAGTTTAGAGTTCGCTATATTTTCAAGTGTATTATAAGGGATGCTTTTTGCCTCTTTTTCTATGTCTACTCTATAGGCGCGTTCAAAGCCAACGGACTTTGCGACCTTGTTGATTACTTCAAAACGCGCATTTAATGATTCTTCGAATGACATTCCCGTAAATAGTTGATTAATCTGCTCGCCTTCCCAAAAGTTTTCAAAGAAATGTTTTGGATACATATAACAGTAAAAGTTAAAACGCATTTTAAAATTTATCTAGCAATTCCGCTTCCTCCACTTCTTTCGCTTGGAAGAATTTTTTCATTCCGACTCGTCGGTGTCGCCAGTCTCGTGTCATGGCCATCGAGTCAATTTTTTCCCATTGAAAACTCTTGCACCTCCTTTCGCTCACTCGTTTTTTCCTTCGACCATTGGTCTTTGTCGAGTTAAACCTTTCCCCTCTGCGGAGGGGTCGGCTTGCGCCTAAAGGATTTAATCCCGCCAAAGCCCCCCAAAAAGTCTTCGGAAAAAACTCGTTTTCCGCTTCAGGAGGTGATTGAAAATGAGTTTTCATTATCAAACAAAGGTTTCGCAAAGGGGCAACCCTTTCAGCGAAGGCATGACAATGGCCGACATTTACAAGGCCACGAAGAGGAGGGATTCGCAATGAAGGTAAAGGAAATCACTGTTCAGGTTTCCCAGAAAGTCGGGACGCCAAATTTTGGCTCTAAGGGCTTTGGTCTCTCAGCCACCGCCGAATTGAATGACGGTGATGACCTGCTCAAAGTCAAGCAGGATTTAACCAACAGGTTGAGCCAAATGCTTGACTTCGAGGTCAAGAAAATAAGGTTAGAGGGGGGTTCTCGATGAACCCTCTTCAAAACCTTGAGAAAATGGTGGAGGATTATGTCCGCCAGCTCGCGGAAGAAACTGATGAGTTCCGTAAGAGCGCAGCCTTCAAAGAGTATCTGGATACCATGTCCCGGTTCTGGCAATACTCATACAACAACCAGCTCCTCATTCACGTGCAAAAACCTAATGCCTCGCGTGTTGCAGGTTTTCGCAAGTGGAACGACTTCGGGCGTCACATAAAAGCAGGCTCAAAAGCCATCAAAATACTCGCGCCTTATGCTAAAAAGACCAAAGAAAAAGACACGCTTACGGGTGAAGAAAAAGAAGTCGTCAGGACCTACTTCTGGCCAGTAAATGTCTTTGACATCTCACAAACAGACGGCAAAGAACTCCCAAAAATCGACATAGAGGTCACCGGCGACAGCCACAAAAACGTCCTTGACAAGCTCCTCGCCTACTGCGCCACCCGCAATATCACCGTGGAATTCAAAGACCTTGGCATAAACGGCCTCTACGGCTACAGCCAAGGCGGAAAAATAGCGATTGATTCAAAGCAAGCCGTGAATATGCAAGTCAGCACGCTCGTTCACGAAATCGCGCATGAGCTTTTGCACCAATCTCCAGAAGGCAAAAAATTCTCAAAAAACGAGAAAGAACTACAAGCAGAAAGCACCGCCTATG
This sequence comes from archaeon, assembly GCA_005239615.1. Classification (GTDB taxonomy): domain Archaea; phylum Iainarchaeota; class Iainarchaeia; order Iainarchaeales; family Iainarchaeaceae; genus CABMIU01. The sequence goes on along the minus strand of SBBR01000079.1, from coordinate 2,162 downwards.
TAGTCTGCAAATCACTGGGCCTAAACCCGAAAAGCCCTAATTATTTGGTACTCTACAAAGCCGACAAAGACAAGATAATGGCAAACATGGAAATAATTTCAGGCATGGCTAAAGGAATACTGGAATACACGAACGGCAAAATTTCAATTCCAGCAATCCTTACAATCTCCACGAGTCAAATATTTAACTCAGTTTTTTAATCAGGTTATTTAGAAATTGTACAGAAAAAACCAAGTCTTCCTGAATCAGGTTATTCCCTAGCTCAGTGTATAATTTCCCATTCATTTTCTTTTGTTGTTTTTGTATTGTTTGCAGGTAAATCTGTGCAGCTTCTTTTACTGAAATATTTTTGTTGCCCATTGTCATGAACCAGCGGGCGACCCCTATTTCCCCAACAGAATCTATCTTGTCTGCATCAAACAAAATCTTTGCTTCGATTGTTTCAGGTTCCTTGTGCAGTTTTGAATGCAGTGAATGTGAGGCTATCCCATCTAGAATTGTTTTAACCTGTACAGAATCAAAACCGATTTCTTTGAGAATTTTTTCTGCTTCTTTCAAGGTTTCTTCGACACTGGCATCTTCTCTTTCACCCTCATGTCGGACTAAATCATGTAGCAAGACCATCGCTTCGACAATGCTTTTGTCGGCTTTTTCGGATTCGGCAATTTTAAGCGCAATGCCCCTAACTCGCAAAAAATGGAATAAATCATGGGCCCCCTTTCTGTCGCCTATTTTTTCCTTTACTTTTTCAAGTAGTTTGTTATTAATCATTTTATATCCCAAAAGTTCTCTTGCGGCTATTGTAGACTTCGATTGCACCATCAATATCATTTTTTGTTAGACCTGGAAAAAAAGTAGGGATGGGATGAAACTCAGCATATTTTGTCAGGAAAAAAGGGCCGTCTGATATTCTGTTTTCATTTGCTGTTCTGGCAATAAAATCAATTTGTTTGTTTATCTGGCAGTTTGAAACGACATTAACGAAAGTGGGTTTTTTTCCTTCGCCCAATGTTTTCTCAATGGCTTGCTCTAAGTCTAATTGGCCAGAATAACCTAAAAGTAGATTAAATGTTTTTTTGGTGTAGCTCGCTGTTGCGCCTTCAACTCGGTAAACAGCTTCAAGGTAATCCTTTGGAAGCAAGTGTTTTTGGCCACAGATGACGACTCGGATTTTGTTGTCATGAAACAAATCATCTTCTGCAAAGGAATTTAGTGCATCGGTTTGTACTTTCAGAATTGGTTCCAAGTTTTCTTCCTTTCTTTTCATTATATTGTTGTATGACAATCCAAAAAAAGTAAAGATTGTGCTGCGATTTCCAACTAGAATCCAGTCGACAAGATTTCGGACAACATCCGCGGCATGCCGATAAGCTTCAATTTTTGAAATTCCCTTTTCAGCTGCATATCTTCTGTCGCCATCTGGGATTAACATTAAATGGTCCATTTCTTATCACCGATCCTTTCTAATTCTTTCTCAACTTCTTCTACTTCATCAAGGACTTTATCTGCCCAATCAACTTTGTCGGGGGAAAACTCTTGTATATACCTCAAGATGTTTTTTCTGCTCCCCATAACCCAGATGCATTCCTGAACGTCTTTTTGTGCTGCACACATAGTCTCAACAGCATACATTGGAGCCTTTGTATAATATTGCAGTGCACCAGCAAACAAGCCCCCGAGCATAAAATCAATAGGCTCCTTATTTGGTTTGTCTGATTTTATGTCCAATGCAAGTGTGGACTTTCCAGCAAGAACCATGAACCCATCTCTATCATCTACTTTAACGGTTCTGAAAGTGCCAAAGCCGAACATGGTCAGAACCTCACAACTTATCTTGACGACTGGGGTCAGGCTTTTCATCAGCGGGACTCCATGTTGTTGAACAAAAACATGACCTTGTTTTCTGCCTGCAATAAACATAGTGGCGCAGTATTTCAGGCCATTAATTTCTTGATTCAGGGAAATTTCTCTAACTAAGTGGGGCACAAAGTAAAAAACAACCCGTTCTTTACCGAACCAAATTTGCCCATCTTTGAATTGCATATATTTTTCTGCAACATACCTCTTGATTAGATCGAACATTCAGAATCATCATTGTTCAATTTTCTCAACCCTTAGCCCGTTTTTTGACAACGAGATTGGTTGCTCGTCTAGGGTGTGGT
>SBBR01000027.1 GCA_005239615.1 archaeon | reverse complement strand
TGGTAAGAGAAAGCAAAAAGGCTGGCGAAAAAGAAAGAGAACGGCTTCGCTGAAAAACAGCCATATAGCATGGATTACTATGAAAAAATCGGGCGCAAGAGGGGATTTGGGCCAACCGTTTCGGCAGTTGGGAACGACAGCCCAGTTGCACTGAGCATGGCTCGCTACGCTCGCAGGGAAAAAAAATCCGAGCGCCTTCGGGTGGACTTGAACCACCGATCCCCCGGTTAACAGCCGGGTGCTTTACCTACTAAGCTACGAAGGCCCGAAGAAGGATATATTTTATTTGCAAAACACTAAGGAGATAGTTTTCTATAGGTTTAATAATAGAACCCCGGCCACCCGAATAAAAACCCGGAAGCGGGGCGAAAAGCCTTTTATACATGGTTGTGGTTGATTAGTGCAAATGCCGGATGAAGCGGAAATTCAGGCGGGCATGAAAGCATTGGAGATTGTCAAGCCTATCTCGTTTGGCCTGATGGTTTTCCTTAGCATAGTAGCTTGGAGCTTCTTCCTCGCAACCGCGCCGCAGCAAGACCTCGGCATGAAGGTGGTGGTTGACACAATCCTCGCGAAGGGCGTCTTGGATGGCACCCTAGAACTGCTTGGGAAGGTGTTTTCGCTCCAGTTCATGCTCTTTACCCTCCTCCTGCCCCTGACGCTCGCGCTGGTTGGAGTGCTGCCGTTCTACTACTCAAGAATCAAGGCTTATGCAATCGCCCTCGGCTCCTCATTCCTCGCCCTTCTCGCTATCATTGCACTGCTCGGGTTCATCAAGCTTGGCATCCTCACTGCTTTTTTCTTCGGCCTCGGGATTGTCGCAATGCTGGAGGCCGTGCGCCTGAAGAAGGACGAGCTCAAAAGGTTCGTGGGCTTCAGGGCTGTCGCATCCTCTGGCAAAACATGCCTTCTCATCCTCTCAATCGGCGTCCTCCTCGCCACTTCTTATACGGCCTACAGGGACAACGACGCCAACACGAAGAAGATTGGAGAGGAGCTGATTGCAATCGCGTTCAAGCCAGGCATAGGGCAGAGCGGCCTCACAGAGAAGGTTGCTGACCTTGTGCTGGAGTCGCAGAAGCAGGGCTACTTGCTCATCTACTCAACCCCGCAGTTCCAGAAGCTGCGCGAGAAGGCCGACCCGGATGTGGCAGCCTACGTCTTGCTCGTGGATGTGGCGAGGCAGGGCTTCGACAGCCCCGAGACAAGACAAAAGACCATAGAGCTACTGAACTCCCAGCTTGAGAATGCCCAAGGAGGGCAGGTGCTGCAGAAGGGTTTCGGTGCGGACAAGCTCATCACAATCGACACTCTCAGGAAGCAGTCCCCCATCATGGACCTTGTGTTCAGGTACTACTGGTTGCTATTCGCGTTCGGCGTGTGGACCACATTTCTCATGTTCGCGAACCTCGTGCTGGCGAACCTCGGGGGGGCATATGCTGCTATCATCAGGAAGATGATGGAACTATTATCAAAAACCTCTGGCCAAGGCAAGCCTGCAGGATGACAACATAGCTACAATTTGCCACTCTCTCTGACATGAGGCACCCTGATGTTAAAGAAAAGGTATCTCTTCCAAGCTGACTTGGATAGCCTGAACCGGAGGGTGGGAAGGGAAAGGATTGATTACTGGCGGAATCTTGCATCAAAGCGGAGAAGGATAAAATACGGGGAAGCGTGGAAGTCTTCGGCATCCCTCCTCGAGATTGCCGGTAGGGAGGAAAGAGAAGAGGCGTTCAAGGCAGGGAAAATGGTTTTCAATGTTGGCTCGGGAAAAAAAGCAGGGCGCCTTTCTCTCGACCTCGACAAAAAGGTTGAAGACACTGATGAGCCATACAGGCTTGTGATGCCTCTCGCGATTGAGGGCAAGGTTTATACGCTTCGCTTCAACTCTGGACACGAAGTGCTGTCGCTTTTCGAGCTTCGCGAAGGCATGGAGCATGAGGTGAAGCCACACCAGTTCATGAGCTGCAACCCGGAGGACATGGCCCACTTACTTGTCCCGGCCCTCGAAAAAAGGAATATTGTACTTCAGACAATGAGGATTGCCACGCAGCACGCAATCGCGGAAAGGGGAGTGGCGGTCGCAGAAAATGTGTTCCTCGACAGGTTCAGGGGGCTTTTCACGCGCCTGGGGTACAGGACGGTCAATACCGCGCCAATAGAACCGCCAGTCCTCTTGATGATAATGCAGAGAGCCGATAAAATGAAGCAGGCTGGCGGTGACTACTTCAAGGCAGGGATTTTAGACAGGTTCAGGACAATGGTTCTCAAGGGGCAGAAGAACGACCTGAATAACCTTAAAAAAACATACAGGATTGTCGCGCTCGACCCGGAGACCTACAGAATTAAATCATTTTACTTTCCAATCCAATGAAAAACGCAACCGAGAAAAAAAACTGTTGAAAACTGAAGCGTGGGCCGCCCCTAGGTGGATTGCGCGCGGACACAGGCGTTTTGCCCTCTCCCCTTTCTCGCTTCCGTTGGTCGCCAAGCACTGAAGGCAAAAGTTACCGTTGCTCCCTTCCGGGCCTGGCGGGGTTGGCTCTTGCAAACAATCTTGGCGGACAGAAGGTCGCCGATTGGGAAGAGGCGCATGCACTCGCTGGCAGCCGCCCCAAGGGCTTTTGTCCCGGCGAAAGCGGGTTTCCGGCAACAGGGGACCGCTGCTCCCCCGACATGACCCACAGAAGGAGTTTGGGGAGAAGAGTTTAAAAGGCAAGAGATTCTTTTCGGTAGGCAAATGCAGGCCGCTGATGGCGAAAATTATTTTGGTGATTTGTATCCGCCATTCAGGAACCTGACACCCGCATACACAAAGGGAGTGTTCACGAGGGAAAGGATGAGCTTGAGCGTGAGGTAAGGAATTATGAGCGCAACAACGAAACCTATATCATGGCTTTTCGCGGGGTCGTAAAATGCAAGGAACATGAATACTGTGGTGTCAATCGTCTGGCCGATGAGGTTGCTGATGTTGCTGCGCAGCCAGAGCATTTTTCCCGCAGTTTTCTCGCGGAGGAAGCTGAAGACGTTCGCGTCCATGAGGTCAGCGAGGAGGAAAGCCGTGAGGCTGGCGAAAATTATCCTTATGCTGGAGCCGAAGACAGGCCCAAACTGCTCAGGCTTGAGCCAGCTCCTCTCGGCATAAGGCAAGGCAACCGCAACCATGGTTATTATGGAGACGAACACGAGCACAAGCATTGTCGTCCAAATAACTTCGCGCGCCCTCTGCCTGCCGTAGACCTCGTTGATGGAGTCAAGGATGAAGAAGGTCATGAAGAACGGGATGAGACCGACGGAAAAAATCACTTTTAGGCCGAACAGGGTGATTTCTGATATCTTGCTGCCGACCATGTTCGACATAATTACTGAGGCGACAAAAACAGCAAACAGGAAGTTTAGCCTGAACTCGGCTGACCTGAAGCGCTCAAGCATCAGGTGAAAGCAAGCGCCAAAAACTTTTTAACTGCACCGAAGCGTTTATGCACATTTCATGGCAATCGCCGAAATACCTGGGTTATATAATCCAAAAAAAACGCCAAGACCACAAAAACTTCACCAAAAAACGACTTTATTAGGGCTACTTAAAGGTCTTTTTATTGAAGATGGGTATA
>SBBR01000065.1 GCA_005239615.1 archaeon | reverse complement strand
GTATTGTTATACTGAGGTGCCTGCCTTCGTGAGGAAATCGTGGCAGACAATCAGGCTCATGCAGGACGAGAAGTTTCAGAAAAAACTGTTTTGAACCGGTTTTTGTTTTTGGGTTGAGTGGGAAAATGGCCTTGTGGAGAAAAAGGAGGTTCGACGACAGCGACCTCGATTATGAGGCCATGGAAGAAATGCTTGCAGAAGTGTTGGACAGCCTTGAGGCGGAGGTCATCGACTTCAGCAAGCCTGTCAAGGTCGCTTTCTCGGTCGACATCGATTCAGAGGGCTTCCTCAGGGTGAACGAATTCGGCCTCATGGAAGAAAGCGCTCCGCGGAAGAAGGAAGAGGAACCGCTTGTGGACGTCATCGACATGGACAATGAGATAATGGTGGTCGTGGAAACTAACACCCTTCCCGCGCGCGACATTGATGTGAAGGTGATGGAGCAGGCAATGGTCATATCCAACCAGCGCTCCAAGAAGTTCATCAAGCGCATCCCATTCCCCTGCAGGGTGAACCACGGTTCAGTGAGGACAAGCTACAACAACAACGTATTGGAAGTGAGGCTCGCCAAGCGCCAGGCGAGGGCAACCCTTGTGAAGGAAAAGGAGTGACGGCGGGCGCACTTACAAATGTGAAATTTGAGCTTGTAACGAATTTTTGCTGGATTCCGGAAACTGCCTGCTCATTAGGTGCCGGGCTGCTCCGTGCTATCCAATTCTGGCGGCGTTGTTGTCGTGTTGTTTTCAGGGGCTTCTGCTTCCGTCTTCCTCTCTGAGGATTTCCCGAAATATTCCCTGAACTTTGGGGTGGTATAAAGAATGTAGGTAATGCCTTTCTTCTCCTTCCGCACGAAGCCTTTCTCAACAAGGGTCGTTATGTGCTCGTACGCCTTGCTGTTCCTGAAGTTTATCACCTCTGCCTGCTTCACCGGCTGCTTGTAGGCGATGTATGCAAGGGTTTTCATTATGCCCTTATGCAGTTCCGGTGCGGCAGCCATGTGGCCAACGTGCGGCTCATAATGCTCCTTCACTGTCATGCGCACCCCACCCGGCTCGTCGCGGATTTCAAGAGAGGTGTCCTTCGCCTCGTAATCATGTATGAGCTCGTTCACGAGCACGCGCGCCTCGGCAAAGTTGAGGCCGACAAGACCTGCGAGCTCCTTGACATTGACAGTGCCGGGGGAGGTGAAGAGCGCGGCTTCCATGACCCTTTTTGCGTTTCGGCTGTCCATACAAATCGCAAGATAAATGCCTCAAGGTATTAATATGCATTACTACAGCCATAGTGCATATGGGGAAATTAATGGGCAGGCCAAAGTACAATTGGAGAAAGGCGAATTGGAGAACCTACCCGAAATGGATGTTCGGTGAGCCTGCCCCGAACCCTTCGTTGTTGTCTCAGAACCTTGCCAGGTTGGACAAAGCCCAGTCAGGGAATTGAAGCCGCAAATAAGGAGCTCATTATTATATGAGGTTGACAGGCATCCGAGGGCTGTGGATAAAAAGGCTACCAGTCAGAATCCTTCGATTCGAATACCATCGACTCAAATTGCCCAAAGGCATGGGGTGACAAGGACATTGGTGAAGAAGCTCTCGATTGTGAGGAGAAACCTGCTTGGGATAAGGTACGCCGCGCGCAGGCGGCCCCAATAACCGCAAAACCTGAAATTGAAAAGCGGGGACAGGCATCAGCCGTACTTTTCAGTCTTGACCCTTTCCTTCGGGACGCCTGCCTCAAGCACTAACTTTTCGGTGTCGCTCACCATCGCGGGCGGGCCGCAGATGAAGAAGAACGCACCAGGGAGTTCCCTGAGAAGGTCGCTGATGCATGGCATGTCAATCCTACCGCACATGAACCCTGCTTTTTCCTCCCGCGTGAGGGAATAAATTACCCTCAGGTTAGGGATTTTTTCCGCGAATTCGTCGAAATCCTTTTTGCATATTATGTCCTGCTCTGTCTTGTTTGAATAAACAAGTATCACCTTGGTGGGGAGGCCTTTGTCGAGAATGTACTGGCAGAAACATCTGAATGGGGCTATACCGGAGCCTGCTGCAAGCATCACAATCTCTGGCATTTTCTTCTCGTCGAAGACGAAGTTCCCCCAAGGCCCGTCCACCATGAGCTCCTCGCCATCCTTCATGCCGCAGAGAAGCTTTGAAACATAGCCATTCGGCATCTGCTTTATTGTGAACTCAATGATGCTCCTGCGCGTGGGCGAGGACGAGGTGGAGTATGAGCGCTTTGGTATCTTCCCGCCTTCGTGCATGAACTCCACAATGAAGAACTGACCTGGTCGGAAATCCGGCCGCGCATCGGAATGAAATGTTATCGTGTTCGTGTCATGGGTTTCTTTCTTGTTGCCAATGACCATCATTTTGGCTTTCATAGCTAACAGAGCAATTTTGCCAGGTAAGTAATTTAAACCGGATACGGTGCCTTCAAAATTCCTGAAATCAGATTTCCGCGGCACGGATTATTTTTATATGAGCCTCAAAGAGCGGCTTCTCTATAAGGACTGCCGGCATGCCGCGGTCGGAGCATTCCCTTATGGTCTTGCTCAAAGTGATTGCGCCGAGAAATTTCGTCCCGAGCTTATTGGCGATTTTTTCCGCCCCGCCCTCTCCGAACACCTCGCCGCTCATGTTCTCTACAACGCCAATAACCTTCACGCCCATGCGCTTTGCCATGTCAGCGCTCTTCCTCGCGTCCACGAGCGCGACCTCCTGCGGCTGCGTCACTATGATGAGTCCGGCAAGGGGCGCAATTTGCATCACCGTTAGGGGGTTGTCACCCGTTCCTGGCGGGAGATCGACAATCAAATAATCAATATTTCCCCAGTCCGCCTTGTATAACATTTCGGAGACGAGCTTGAACATTATTGGGCCGCGCATGATGTTTGCATTGTCCTCGCTCTCCACCATGTTGCCCACGGAGAGGAACTTGATGCTATGTGCACCGACTGGTTGGAGCCTCTGCCGCTCGTCCGCAAAAACCCTGCCAGAGTTGCCGAGCATCTTGTGGCAGGAAGGACAGTCAACGTCAGCATCAACAAGGCCCACTGCAAATCCAAGCTTCGTGAGCGCGGCCGCGAGGTTCACGGCAAAAGTGCTCTTGCCAACCCCACCCTTCCCTGAGTGGACAGCGATTACTTTTTTCACGCCCTTCAGGTTTTCCTCGACGCGGCTGCGCACTTCCTTGAAAGGGTTGCCGCTTTGCTGTGGGCTGGTGGTGTTTTGGGGTTGGTCTGGGAGTATGGATATGGGCATAATTTTCAGGGGGAAAACCGTATTTTGTCGAGTCAGTGGAAGGACTTTCCGCAGCCACAGGTTCCATGGGCGTTGGGGTTGGAAATCCTGAAGCCTGAGCCATTCAGGCCGTCCAGGTAATCAATGCGCACGCCTTTCACCATGGACAAAACTTCCTTGTCAACGAAAATCTTCATGCCCTTCTCTACAAGAGTCTTCTCGCTCTCTGTTGGTTTGTCCGCGAAGTCCATCACGTATGAGAAGCCGGAGCACCCGCCCGGCTCGACCGTGAACTTGAGGCCCCAGCCCGCCTTGCCCTCCTTCTGCATGAGCTCGGAGAACTTTTTTACTGCGCTGTCCGAGAGGTTGATGTCCTTGTCCTCGTTGCTGCCCCCAATTGCCTCGTTCATTTCCTTGACCATGCCTTCAACAGTTTCAGGGCTCATGCCATGCCCATAAGCTCCTGCCTCGATGCTCTCGTAGGGGTTCACGTGGCAGCCAATGCAGTGCAGGCCATAGCCGAGCATTATTTCTGCCGTCTCAGGGTACTTTGCCACCACTTCGCCAATTGTCATGTCCTTTGTAATCACTGCTTCGCCAGCTATACCTGTTGCTGGCCCGGCCTTGCCATTGACCTGTGCTGTTTCAGCATGTGCCTTGTAGGCTTCGTGCCCTTTTGACTCCACCCAATCCCTCCAGAAACTGGCGAAAAAGAAAGAGAACCCCTTCGCCGAACAACCAAATAATCATGTATCACTACAGTAAATTAACGCGTGTTAAGTATTTAAAGGTTTGGGGCAGTTTTCCCTTGAGGCAATCAAGGTAGGCGCCTTGGATGTCTTTTCTGGCGTTGTTTGCTTTGCGAGGTCTTTGGAAGTTGTCGCTGGGCCACTATTTTTTCGAGTCAGGGAACCATCATACATTACAGCTCGGCATAGAAAAGCTTCGTTGCCAGAAAAAAGGCGAGAAATATCCGCATGACCTCTGGGAAGAAAGGAACCTTTTCGAAGCCCGCCTCGAGAATGCTGTGGGAAGGCACGGGGTGAGGACAATAATGGAATCGCCGAAGTTCATGGATAACGTTGGGCAATTTCTCGCATCTGAACTAAGTATTCCAATTTACGGTACGTTGTATCCACCACGGGAGTTAATCAGTCAATACGTCAAGCAGGTGGACTCCGAAATAGTCCCTTATCTTTTCAAGCATGTCAGGCCCTGAATGCGCTGGGGCATTTTTTGTTGAGCGCACACCCGACACAATCCGGCTTGCGGCTGTGGCACACTTTCCTCCCGTGCCAAATAAGGGCATTTGAGAGGAACCACCAATCCTTGCGCGGCGCAAGTGTCATCAAGTCCTGCTCGATTTTGACAGGGTCATGGTGGGCAGTAAGGCCTAGGCGGTTTGAGAGGCGCGTGACATGCGTGTCCACTGCTATTCCCTCGACAATGCCATAGCCCTCGTTCAGGATGATGTTCGCTGTTTTTCTCCCAATGCCTGGCAGTTTCACAAGGTCGCCCATTCTGTCGGGCACTACCCCACCATGCCACTCAATTACCGCCCTCGCCATCGCCCTGATGTTTTTTGCCTTAGCGTGGTAGTAGCCTGTGCTGTAAATGAGCTTTTCCAAATCTTTCAGGGGCGCAAGGGCGAAGTCTTTCGGGGTTTTGAGGCTTTTGAAAAGCTCCTTTGTGACAATGTTCACGCGCGCATCAGTGCACTGCGCCGAGAGCATCACGGCGACCGCGAGCTGGAAGACCGAGGCGAACCTGAGCGCGGTGCCGCTGTCTGGGTATAGTTTTTTGAGTTCCCGCAAGACGAGGCGCATTCTTTCCTTTTCGACGACTTTTTGCATGAATTAATCATCAGCATGAAAAGGATTTTATTGCAGAGCCATGTATTCTGTAGCATGAGATACGAATTTGACACGGCATGGACAGAGCGGACAAAGGAAATTGCCGCCGCACTCAATTATCGGCATGTGATGCCAGAGCGCCTCACCGTGGTGCGCAGCTGGGGCTCGAAAACAAGGAGGACAATCGCGCGCATACACTGCATAGGCAAGGTTATGATGCTTGGGATGGGGCAGAGGAAGAGCTTTTATGTGATTGAGCTCATTTCCGAGAAGTTCGACAAGCAGCCCGAGAACGAGAAGATTGAGACAATTATCCACGAGCTGATGCACATTCCCCACACTTTCGGAGGGGGCTTCAGGCACCATGACCACGTGTGCAGCAGGAACGTGAAGATCGAGCTTGAGCGCTACCTTAACCTGAAAAAGTCCGTTGGACAGGCGCAGGCAGTGTTTTCACGCTTCAGTAGCCCTTAAAAGCCTTTAAGGGCTAAATATACCTAAAGCGAATTTATTTTGCATTTCGGGAGGAGTTGTGCCATATGGTTTTTGAAGTCCCTAAACTCAGGTATGATTACAATGCTCTCGAGCCTTATATCGACGAGAAGACAATGAGGATCCACCATGACAAGCACCACGCTGCATACGTTGACAAGCTCAACTCCGCGCTTGAGGGCAACGCCGAGTTTAGGCACAAGACAATCGAGGCCCTGCTAACGGACCTGAATGCGGTGCCTGAGGCGATAAGGGCGGCTGTGCGGAACCATGGGGGAGGGCACTACAACCACACACTCTTCTGGGAAATGATGGCCCCGAAAGCCGGTGGGAAGCCGAGCGGCGAGGTGGCATTGGCCATTGAAAAGGACCTCGGGGGATTTGATGCCTTCAAGGAAAAATTCAAGAACTCGGGCCTCAATCAGTTCGGTTCGGGTTGGGCGTGGCTTGTTGTGAGCAAGGGGAAGCTTGAGGTCATTTCTACGCCGAACCAGGACAACCCTATTTCACAGGGCAAGGTGCCAATCCTTGGGGTTGACGTATGGGAGCATGCGTATTACCTCAAATACCAGAACAAGCGCGCGGAATATCTGGACCAGTTTTTCAATGTGATAAACTGGAAGAATGTGGAAGAGCTGTACCTGAAGGCAAAGATGTGAACTGCTGTGTTGCATAACTCCACAAAAATGCCTATTTTTGTTTGCCTTTCATGCCATTTGCCAGGCCGTATTTTTGAAAAGTCAAGAATGCATGGCCAATTTGT
>SBBR01000021.1 GCA_005239615.1 archaeon | reverse complement strand
GTTGCTTGGCGAGGAACCGCTTATCACGACCCTGACTGGCTGAGTCTTTGTCTCTGAGAAGCCGCACGACCTGCCGTCAGCGAACTCACCGCGAGTTTCGACATTGATTGTAGCCTCCCGCAAACCATAGAAGCCGGCTGTCTCGACGTCGAAATCCACCCTCATCGTGCCCCTCGGGCTAATATAGGAATCAAACCTCACATTCCGGATAGTGATGTCTGGGCTGTTGTCGCTGAGCTGCACATCCCTCACCCTGAACTCCCTGTCGGAGCTGTTCCTCAGGTCGAGGTAGGCGTGCCTTGCCTCATTATCCCCAATGTAGATTGTCCTTTTCACAGCGTAGATGCTCTGGCAGCTACCACCCATATACCTGCTTCCGACCTCCACCTCCATGTATCCTGCAGTAGTCCTGCCGCTCCTGTCCTCAACCTCTACCCTGAGCGTGCTTGTACCTGTGCTGTCGCGCCTTGGGGCATCGCACTCCAAATACCTGTTGTCTCTGATGTTGCAGTAGATGAGGTCTGTGTTTGACTGATCAGCTATCCTGAAGCTGAGCCTGTCATCTGCATCCTCGTTGTCGTAGGCGTAGCTCCAAAGGTCGAGGATGTATTGCCTATAGCCTGCGTTCTCCTCTATCATGATATCAGGCAGGTTGTTCAGCACAGGCGAGGAGCTGTACCTACGGCCGTAATAATCATTGCCGTAATAGTAATCGTCATAGTAATCAAAGTAAGAATAGCCGCTGTAAATGTACCTGGGGGGCACTGTGACGACTAAGGTGTCGCTTGCAGTGGCAGTAGGCCCTGAAGCAGGCCTGTCCGCAACCTGAACAGTCACATTGCTCGAACCACTCCTGTAAGGAGAAACCTGCCAGCACCTGAGGTTCCTTCCCTCGACGCTGCAGTTCGCCACTCCGGTGTCTGACTGTGAAACAACCGAGAACACGAGTTGGTCGTCCGGGGTTTCGCTGTCGTAAGAGTAATCCGCGAGGTTGATGCTCTGCTCGCCGGCATTCGCTAGGAGCGTGAGGTCGGGTAGGCCGTTGATTGAGGGCGGGGAGTTCTGGGCCGCATTCACGGTTATGCTGAAGCTCGTGGTGGCGCTGCTTCCTTGGGAGTCTGTCGCCCTGATGGTTATCGTGTTTGTTCCTGTTTGTGCCGGCGGGCTGCACCCGAGCGAAGTTGCACTGACGTAGCAGTTGATTGCGCTTGGGTTTGATTGTGAAACTATCGAGTAACTGAGGCTCTGGCTTGACTGTTCGCTGTCGTAAGCGTATCCAGAGAGGTCAACAATGTTGGGTTGTGCTCCCGCATTCAGGTAGAACTGCATACTATGTATAGCTGCCGTGAACCTCGGTGCAGTGTTTGAAGGCTGTGAAGTCGTTCTGGGGGCTATTGTGGAAGAGGGCAATGCGGCTGATAAGGTCGTGCCGTCGGTAAACTTTATCGTGACAACGCCGCCGCTATACTTAGTGGTTTCCACCTGGCCGTAGAGCCTGAGGCTGTTGCTGCCCGGCCTCAGTGCTATGCCGAGCAAATCCGAGTAATCCGTATTCGCCTGAGCGCCATCAAAGAAAACTACCAATGGATATGGGGACTTCCAGTATATTGCTGAGTTGCTCGTCGACCACGCTTCTAGGTAATTGGTGTTGGTGATAATGATGCCCCTGATGCTCTTGGCCACAGTGGCGTTCGAGTCGGCCGGGGTGTCAAGGTAGATGTTCGCAACCCACTTCCAGTCGTTCGGACCACCCATGCTCCCGCTTCCGGGGCCGAAAACACCCCACCTTCCTGCCCTGTCTTCGTCCGCCGAAACAAGGGAGGCCGAGAGCTGTGTGGTGTCGGCAAAAGCCGGCGCCCCCAGTATGAAAATTGAAACAAGGATTATTGACGCTGTCCTGATGAAGTCCACCAAGAACACCCAAAATTCATTTGTTACTATTAAGTAGTGACATTGAAAGTATTTAAAGGCGATGTTTTGGCAAGGTTTGGGCTGTAAAAGGCAGAAAACACGTCCACCCCATTCTTTGGCCTAACTTGGGCATGAATGGCGAAGGACTGAGTAGTAATCTTTTCCTTGCCTTATCCCCATGCTTCGCTTTTTTTCTGTATTGCCGCGTTCAGGAGGTCGGCCTTGGTTATTATGCCAACTGCCCTGCCTTTGCGCCCAACAAGCACGCCTGAATTGCTCTCAAGGAGCGCGCTGATGACCTTGAAAGGGGTGTCCTCCCTGACTGTCGGCATTGCCTCTGTCATGGCCTCGCTGACCTTCTGCATCATTGCGGCGTTCACGTCTTTCGCGCTGTTCACTATGTCAAGCAAGGCCTTCTCCGATAGCGCGCCCATGTTCCTGCCGTCATCCAGCACAGGCAGCTGCGAAACCGCGTGCCTCCTCATCAGCCTCACCGCTTCCTTCAGGCTGGCGCCCGGGTTTACGCTTATGACCTTACCAGTCATGAAATCCGCGGCCTTCAGCCGACTTTGCTCATGGAGGCTCTCGAAAAAATCGAAAATCCTCTTCGCGTTGTCGTAGGAAGGCACTATGCCCCCTGACTCGATTTTCGCGACGAGCGACTGGCTCACGCCTGCCTTCTGGCCAAGGTCTGCCTGCGTGAGCCCGTACCTCTTCCTGCGCGCCTTGATTTCAGAGAGTTCCGGAAGCACTAACACCACCTCAAGCGGAAACCCGCAGTACACACAAAAACCAAAATCGGCCAGTGCCGGGCAGGGCTTATCCCGGACAGCAAACAATCCTGACGGCCCGACCGCGCATTATTCCTGGCGGAATAAATACATTCTATTCTGATTTGAATAATATGAACCAAAATTATTATTAATGGTTCTGCCATATTTCCATAAAAAGAAAACTGGGCCGTCAAGGCGCGCGGTGACTTTTTTGGGGGGATTGAATGGCAAGGAAACATTTTTTCAGTTCAGAATCGGTTACCGAAGGCCACCCAGATAAACTTTGCGACCAGATTGCGGACGCGTTGCTGGACGAGCTGCTGATAGGCGACCCGAATTCGAGGGTTGCAATAGAAGCCGCGACCAAGACAGGCCTCATCCTTGTGATAGGCGAGGTAACCACCAAGTCTTATGTGGACATACAGAACACCGTCAGGAAGACGCTGAGGGAAATAGGCTATGCCGACCCCTCTTACGGCTTTGATGCGGATGCCTGTTCGGTCCTGATTTCTCTTTCCGAGCAGAGTGGTGATATCGCGCAGGGCGTGAACGAGGGGAGCGGCCTTGACAAGGAGCAAGGGGCCGGCGACCAGGGGATGATGTTCGGCTTTGCTACTAACGAAACTCCAGAGCTCATGCCTCTGCCAATCACTCTCGCGCACAAGCTCACGCATAGGCTCGCGGAGGCAAGGAAGAGAAAGGAGATTGCATGGCTTAGGCCGGACGGC
This sequence comes from archaeon, assembly GCA_005239615.1. Classification (GTDB taxonomy): domain Archaea; phylum Iainarchaeota; class Iainarchaeia; order Iainarchaeales; family Iainarchaeaceae; genus CABMIU01. The sequence continues at coordinate 2,999 of SBBR01000021.1, read as the reverse complement.
AAGAGCCAGGTCACAGTAGAATATGAGGATGGCGTGCCGAAGCGCGTCGACACAGTTGTAATAAGCACCCAGCACTCTCCGGAAGTTGAGCACGCGGAAATCGTGGCAACGGTTATTGAGAAGGTTATCAAGCCCGTGTGTGGCGAGTGGATTGATGCGGATACAAAATTCCTCGTCAACCCTACTGGGAGGTTTGTCATCGGCGGGCCTGTCGGCGATTCCGGCCTCACCGGTCGCAAAATAATTGTAGACACCTATGGCGGGGTCGGGCATCATGGTGGCGGGAGCTTTTCGGGAAAGGACCCGAGCAAGGTTGACAGGAGCGCTGCATATTTCGGGCGCTACGTCGCGAAGAACATTGTCGCGGCAGGCCTCGCTGACCGGTGCGAGATACAGGTTGCATACGCGATCGGAATATCGAAGCCTGTCTCGGTGTACGTGAACACCTATGGAACAGGAAAGCTTCCTGACGAGCGACTGGAGGAAATAGTTAAGAAGGTCTTCGATTTCAGGCCCGCTGCAATAATAAAGCACCTGAACCTCAAGCGCCCAATCTACCGCAAGACCGCTGCTTACGGCCACTTTGGCAGGAACGAGCCGGATTTCACCTGGGAGAAAACCGACATGGCAGAGGCGCTAAGGAAGGAGGCCTCTGCGCTCGTTGCGGTGGCGAAGGGGTGAGAGGAATTACCAGAAAATTACAGTGAAAACGGAAAACCAACATTCATTTTTCGGGCTTTACTTTTCTTGACTCGTTGCTTGGCTCCCTAAAATGCCTGTAATCGAGGCCTATGTCATTGGCGTCAAGCCCCTCGTAATATACCCCAATTTTTTTCCCTATTTTGAGTGCCATTAATTTTTCCCCTTTCAGTTCCACTATTGGACTCTCTTTGTATCTCGCATTGGCAAAAGGGTCGAGGAAATACTCCTTTCCACCCAAAGAAAATGCAGCCATTGAGTGCATCGCCCACCTCACAAACCTCGCTTCTATGCCCATGTAACGCAGGCAAGCCACGGCAACATGTGTTTGGTCAACACAACCCGACACTTCAGCGCCAAAAGAACCTTTTCTTTTTGCATATACTACATTGTCCTTGATAATCTGTTCAGCGCTCCTTTTTGCATAAACTCCAATCAGTTTGTCCCGGGGCAACTCATGAATTGGTATCTTGGCTATTTTATAGCCGAGATTGGTTATTCTTTCCAGCAAATCCCGACCTTTCACAGAATCGGTAAAATGTCTAATCGCAGGACCGAAAAGTGTCAATTTGCTTTGCCGCAAAAATACTGGTTTATGTGGTCTTGGCAGCCCCCCCTTACGTCTTTTCCATCGCAGGTGGTGGAATGGTTGCATTGAAATACTTAACCCTGCAAAAATTAAAGCACCTATGTTTAGCCCCTTGTGAGGTGTTTTAATGTTCCATCTTGCTAAAATCCTCGAAGTGGTTGGCCCGGAGGAAAAAGGCTCGAAGTTCTCCGACGCGGCAGCATTTGCTATGCTGGAAATGTGGGACGAGAACATCCTGCTTTTCAGGGTCGCTCAGAACATCTCGAGGGATGTGAAACCCAACGACTACGTCCTTGTCGATTACTCCCCAATTGCGGTCGGCGGCGCACCAGTGCCCAAGCACGAGGTTACGGCAATCCTTGGAGAGGCCAAAGGCAAGAAGCTGTGGCAGAAGATGAAGGAATACCTCTCCCAGAAGCGCAAGCTCGACGGCAGCAACGATACACCATCGAGAGAGCATGCGGGGAAGATGGTTGGTTAGCAACTCGGCATAAAAAACAAAAGTCCAAAAATATAGCCACGTTGGCTTGGCGTGCGGATTGGGCGTTTTTATTATTTCCTATTTTAGGTTGGGTTACATATGCTTGACGACTTCATCCAAGTGAACAAGCTCAGCGCTCGGATTTTCGAGTGTGAGGACAGCCACACCACCGCGAAGGCCATCGAGCACACAGGCAATGCCGAAGGGGTGGCAAAGTCCATTGTCATGGTCGATTCCAACAACGAACCGTTGCTCGTGATTCTTCTGGGCAATGACAAGATAGACTTCGCCAAGGTCAAGGGCATTCTGGGTGTGAGTGATGTGCGCCTCGCGGGGCCGAAGGAAGTTCTTGAAATTACTGGTTATGAAGTCGGAGGCGTCCCGCCAATCTCGGTTTACGGCATCCGCACGATAATGGATAAAAGCGTCGCAAAAAAAGCAGAGGTGGTGTGCGGGGGCGGGGACAGACAGCACCTGATGCGCATCAAGGTCAGGGAGATTTTAGAGAGCGTCGAGGATATAACTGTTCAGGATGTGAAGAAGTAAATCTCACCAGAAAACCAGGTCGTAAACCGAATAGGTGATTGACCAGAGGGCTACCATGGATATGGAGTTCCTGAACACCATGCTGAGTGTGGCCAGCATAACTATCGGGAACAGTTTCGGCGGCCTGTAGATTGCCCTGATTAGGAGCATGCAAGAAACAAACGCCACGAGCCCCGAAAATGCCGTATCAGGGGGAAATTCCCCATCGAGTACGATATCAGCAGCATCCTGAGGAGAGGAAGAACGAGTTCTCCAGGGACGCGTTCGGGTATTTCACTATTGATGTCACGAATGTCGTTACTAACGTCCCAAGCACCACCCCGACAACCAGGTGCGTGTAAAAATAGCTTTGCACCAAGAAGAGGGCAGCAGCAACGGCGCAGCAGAAGAGCGCTTTCCTGTACACGCAATGGCCCCTCCAAATGTTTGAGTGGCCTTACCCGCCACAGGAAGTGCAGACCCCTAAGTTCCTTTCGTCCCCATCGAGCTCCACTCCGCAGTGAGTGCACTTGCCCTTTTTTGCCTCCGTTTCCGTGCAGTCGCCATCTGGGATTGGGGCGCCGGGGCTGAAATACTAGTGTCTTCCTGCCTGAGGAGGACAATCAGCAGGATTTTAATTGCTGCCGCAGCGAAATATCGGTTATGGAACTCTCCTTCCTGCGCGAGCTGGGCCTCACCCAGAAC
>SBBR01000100.1 GCA_005239615.1 archaeon | reverse complement strand
CCTATATGGGACATAGATTTCGTGCCAACTTCCTTCAGGATGGCTGCGGTTGCTTCAAGCCTCGGCCTGCGTATTGCTGACATCAACGAGCGTGAGGTGGATGTCGCAATTGAGTTCGTGGACCAGGTTGATGAGGGCTACAATTTCGTGAAGCGCAACAGCTCCTCCTTCGTGCGCGACAAGATGATTTGCCAGAGCGCGGGAATCCTCGTGGCGGTCGCGGATGAAAAGGGATTCGTGAAGAGAATCAGAGGTAACATCCCTTACGAGGCCGCCACTTTCGGCTGGAAGCGCACCCTCAACCAGCTCGACGGCTTCGGGAAAGCTAGGAGGAGGCTCAGGAAGGATGGCCTGCCTGAGAAGACCGAGACCGGCAACTACATCATAGATGTCGAGTTCGACAGGCTGTTCAACTACGAGGAGCTGGAAATCCTCACAAAGAACATCCCCGGCGTTGTGGAAAGCGGGCTCTTTGTCGGGTATGCCGACAAGATTGTGCTGCACGGGAAGAAGATACAGGTGATGAGCCGGGCTTAGTCAGCAAGCCTTTTTAACTTTTGCAGACGGATTCAATAGTAAGTTTCTCTTTCTTTTTGGTCGAGCTTTTTCTTTCTCTTCCAATGAGAAAGAAAAAGGTCGTGTCGGTGTAGCTCAGCGGTTAGAGTACGGGTTTCATAAAACCCTTCTTCCTTCGGAAAAAGCGTTTGCGGAAAAAAGGATTGGAAAGAGCCCGGGGTCGGCGGTTCGAATCCGCCCACCGACACTTTGCAGGAAAAGCAGCCACGTTATTATGGAGAAAAGGCTGCTAGACAGAACTCTTGTAACTGTCGTGCCGCTTCATAAAAGGCTTGACCATGGAACACTCCAAGGAATCCTCAAGCAGTGCGAACTTGACAAAGAGGAAGCCAAGTATATTTGAATCCCGCTGGCCTGCTGTTCCGTTTAAGGTGGGCTGAGGCTGCGTAGGTACATGAAGGTAGCCACATAGAACACCACGAATCCGAACGGGGAGAATGCAAGCTGCCCCATGTCGAAGTTCGCAAGCACCCCTATGTAGTAGAAGAACAGCATGTGCGCGAAGGTCCACGGAATGCTTTTCACAGCGAGTTTGAAGTACATGCCCATCCAACATCACATCCAGAATGCCACTATGGTTACCGCTATGAACCATGTGGCAATCCATACAAGCGCAAAATACTGCGAAAGGCCCTTTGTCTTCTCGAAATATATCAGGACAGGCATCCTGAGGAAGTAGAGGAGCGCAAGGCCAGAGGCTGTGTAGATGCTAAAGCCCGTGATGTGGAAGATGTCCAACGTGGTCGCGACAAGGGCGAAGAGGACTATGCCCCTCGTGAGTGGCGCCTTCCCTTCCGAGAAAATGTAACCCGCGGCGTAGAAGATTGCAATCCAGAGAAGGTTCTGCATGACGAGGTCTATGATGAACCCGGCATCGAGGTTCACAACAGCGTACAGGATTTCGATAAAGCCCATTGTAGTCACTTCTCGTTTAACTCCTTCCTATAGCCCGATGTATTCATGAAAGCGGGAAGGCCGCAGAATGCGCTCTGTTTGAGGACAGTGCACGCAGCCCTCCCGCTCCCAAGCGTAAAAGGCTGCGCCATGCAGCCAAAACTCATGAAAGCAAGAGGCGCCCCTGTGAGGACAGTAAAATCGCAGCGCCCCTTGCCTCCAAGCGTAAAGCGCTGGCCAGTGAAGCCTCCAGCAGGGCTCATGAATGCAGGAGAGGCTCCATTGAGGACAGTGCCGGAACCGCCCCTGCTTTCAAGCGAAATTTGCCGGAAATTGAAGCCACCGGCGCGGCTTATGAGTGCAGGGGCCCAGTTGTTTGAGGACAGTGCTGGGGCGTCCCTGCAGTCAAGCGTGAAAGGCCGGGGCGCTGCGCTTCCGGCAAATATCCCGGACTGGACACTGGGGAAAAAGGCCGTGGTTTTTTTGGTGTCCGTCATTGTCCTCACCTCTCCTCTGCCGAGCCGAGGCTGAACATCGTGTCCAGCGCAAGCAGCGCGAATGTTATTATGACCCCGAGCGGGCTGAACACGGTGTCGGCTAGCTGGCCCGGCACTACGGCGTCGCCGAGGACGGTTATGGCTAGGAAGAACGCCCCAACCCAGAGACCGTACACGAACAGCTTGAAATTGCCCATCATGACCCCTTCATGAAAAACGTGAATATGATTATGAGCGAGTAAGCCTGTATGCTGGAAATTACGACCATGTATTTTTTGAGGCCGGGCGAGTTCTCCGCAAGGGCGAGCAGGACTATCTTTATGATGTAATATAGCAGCAGGAAGGTCGCGCCGGTGAAGACATACCCTGTAAGCTTTTCCCAGTCGAGGATTGCCCAGAGGAGAAAGTTCCAGAACAGGAACCAGTAGAGCAGCCTCTTGCCCTCGAAGAAGAAGTATATGAGGGCTGCAAACACCGCCACCCAGAGCAGGTTGTTCATGGTGATGTCTACGAAAAAGCCCAGGTCGAGGGGGAAAAGCGCCTGCAATGCTTCGAAGAAAACCATGGCCATCACGTGTAGTCGAATATGAACTCCAATACCCAAAGTATGAAGAACGCCGAGAGCCCCAGCACAGAGAAAGCCGTGTCCTTCACGCTGCCGGGAAAGGCCATTTCAAGTAGTATGACTATGCCGAGGTACGCCGCGCCCGCGTACAGGCCTTTCACTGCCAAGCTGAAGTAACACCCCATCTTTTCACCTGCTGAAGAATGCCACGTAAAGGAGAATGCCGAAAGCCACTATCGCCCAAGCCTGGAAGAGGTATTTTTTCAGGAGAGGAGTATTCTCGGCTGACTCGAAAACAATTATCCTCAGCACAATCCAGATTGCACCGCCTATGAGGCCCCAGCCGAGGCCCGTGATGCCCACAAAGTCGAGGAATGCCCAGAGGTAGACCGTGAAGATGAGGAAATAGTAAATTGTCCTCTTGTCGTCATAGAGGATAACGATTATTGCATAGAACATCACGAGCCAGTAAAGGTTGCCCATGGTGACGTCTATGATGTATTGCGGGTCCAGGTTGAGCAGGGCGTTCACTGACTCGAAGAAAACCATGTCATCCCGCCTCCACTGCAATGGGCCATGGCACTAGACCGGAGACTTCTGATAGGGTAGAGAGGAAAGACCGTGACAAAAACCATGGACACGCTTGGGACGTAGGCGTGGCTGGGCCATGTGTGTCGGGCGTGGCACATGAAACCATGGCACCCCTCGCGCTGGAGACTTTTGCCGTGGCTGGGCCTGTGCATGTAATTAGTCCAAGCCATGCTATGGCTGTGGCTGGCCGGGTATTTGGCATGCTCTGCACTGTCCTCGGTAATATTGGCCAAGGAAACTATATTAATTAATCTTTTCACGGAGTGAAGTTAATATATTTATAAAGCGTCGGCTATTCCAAAAAAATAGAGTTGGAGGACTTGAGGTGAAAGTCTTTTGTGACTATCCGAGCGTTATTTTTCTCTGCGATAACAGCTATTATCGTGTCCGCAAGGCTTACATCACCAAACTTTTCTTTCATCTCAATATGCCTTTCGCCAGCTTTTAGGTAATCTTCCTGAGTTTCCTTTGCAGGAATGGAAAGGGCTCTTATGCCAATGGCCGCGCTTTGGTAGTCATAGCCAAGCCTTTTCATTATGCTTATGACCTCGGCAGCCGCGATATTTGTGGTCAGGATGGTGTTGCCACCTGTATCTATAAGTTTCCACACCTTTTCCCCGATTTTAGATGCCCTGAAATATTCTACCCAGGCGCTGGAGTCAAAAACAAGGTTAGTGCCGGTCAAACCTGTCTTCCTCCGTAAACTCGCGCATTCCCTTGGCGATGCCGAAAAAGCTTCTCCTGTGCTTTTTGATGTCCAACTCAAGAGTTTCGTTGGGTTTGATGCTCATGGCCTTGACAGCGTCTGAAGGTATTGTTGTTATTATAGAACCGCCGAGTTTTCTGGTTTTCACGATAACTTGCATTAAACCGCTAATTTAATTTATTATACTAATCATTTAATAATCGCATCGCTTTGCCTTTAAATTTCCTATTCAAAAGTAATACGTCCATGTACGACTTCAAGTGCCAGCGCTGCGGCGAGTGCTGCAGGCGCTACTTCATTGTTTCCATGCCGGAGGAAATCACGGCACAGGCAAGGCTAAAGGCAATGGGGATGCGAGAATTCCTGGACACGCACTGCCAGCTCTTCCTGCAGGTTTTCCCGCGCCCGCAGGCCGGTGAAAAGGCAGAGGCACGCGAGAAACCCATTGTGCACAGGAACTTGCTCCCGAAAAAAATTGCCCACGCCCTCGAAAAGGCGGCCGGGCCTTTGCCGGACCATTTCGTGGTGCTGCCTATGGTTTGTTTCAAAAGGGAGGAGCGCACGGAGGGCAACGGCAAAGATGGCGTGAATGGCGGCAGGAATCCCGAAGGCGCATGCACTTTCTACACGCAGGACGAGAAAGGCCTTGGGGGCTGCTCGATTTATGCTTGCCGGCCGCTCGAATGCAGACTCTTCCCGTTCATCTCGATGGAAAAAAACGCGGATTACTCAAAGCTCTACCCGTTCTGCAAAGGTCTGCGCTTCAGGGACGAGAAGCTGAATTACGCTGACCTTGGCTTTGTGCACTTCCGCCAGACAGCAGATTATTTTAGGGACGTCATGGAAAGGGGCTTCGGCGCGGTGTGGGGGCAGTGGCCGGGAAGGGGCGTGCTCCTCTACAAGGACAGGCGATTGGGGGAGATAAGCGAACAGGAATTCTTTCAGGCGATTGCGCCATATAAGTAGAATCTTACTTTACATGCATCGATACTCAAAACGTAAGATTTTTATGGTGTTCCTGCCATGTTGCCTTGGTGGAACAATGACAACTGTGACCGTTTCAAAAAAATTCCAGATTGTCATACCGAAAAAATCCCGAGATTTCCTCAAGCTAAAGCCCGGCCAGAAACTTGTGGTGCTGGAAAAGCCCGACTCAATAGTCCTTGTCAAGGTCGGCCCAGTGAAGGAAGCCAAGGGAATGTTTCCAGGCGTAATGGAAGGCGCCACCTGGAAGGATATACGTGACCACACAGAACGTTTTGGTTGACTCCAGCGGCTGGCTCGAATATCTCGACGGAAAGGCAAAGGCCAAGCCATACGAAGGCATCATCAATGGCAATGCCAAGCATTCGCTTTTCACAAGCCCGATAGTGATTTACGAGGTATACAAAAGGACAAAAATCAGGTTCGGGGAATACCAGGCGAACAAGTCAGCGGCATACATAATCAACAACTGCATTGTGCTAGACCTCAGCAAGGAAATAGCGCTGGAAGCCGCGCGCCTTGCCATAAAAAAAAACCTCGCAATGGTGGACGCCCTGATTTATGCAACGGCCACAGTAAATAGCGCAAAACTAATCACAAGCGACCGGGACTTCAAGGGGCTTGAGGGCGTCGAGGTAATTTAAAAAGAAATTGCCCTGGCCGAGATTCAAACCAACAGCTCCGGCTGTTGAGTGTGGAGAGCCCTGCTGCACAGGGCAGTGGCTCGCTGCGCTCGCAAGAAAAAAATTGCCCTGGCCGAGATTTGAACTCGGGTTTATACCGTGAGAGGGTATCGTCCTAACAGCACCAAAAACCAAGCTTTTTTAGGCGAAGTTAATGATTTGACCGGGCTAGACGACCAGGGCAACTATCTCCTTTCCTAGAAAGAAAAGAAACTTATGATTTGGAGACAGTTAAGTTTAAATAGAAAGAACTTGTGGTATTAGCTGAAATGAATAAGGCCAAGCTGGTTTTAACCGCTCTGTTGGCTTGGTTTGCCGCAGGTGCTGATGCTGCAGCCATTACGGTTGCCTCGCCGCAGAACGGGCAGGTGTTTAACGTCGGCGACCGGATTACTTTTGAGTACAGTGCGGACGTGAACATGACATCCACGAATATTACCACGCTCGTTAACAACAGCGTGATTTACCTTGCCAACCAAAACCTCGACCCGCCGAGGAACCGCTATAGGTATACAGTGGACACCGTTGGCCTGCCCGCAGGGGAGAGGAGGATTATGGTGAACGCTATGTATCCGTACGGCTCTACTGGTTCGGCATCGGTGGGAAGTGATGTTTACATTGTTCTGCAGGACACCAACAATGGGGACAATAATGCTGTAGTTGTGAGGCGCACTTTGCCTAGAACAGTCAGTGCTGGAGGATATGCAAGCGTGGTGTTGGGTCTCCTGCCACGCCGCAGCTTTCCCGGCATAATAACCAGGGAAACGCTGCCGACAGGTCTTATCGTAGCCGGCGTGCCAAACAGCCAAATAGCGGAAGTGACGTATAATATCATTGGCATGCAACTTAAGATAGTGGGCAGAAATGCCAACAACATAGGCGCGGGGTCAATACGGTATAGTGTAAGGTTGCCGCAGGACCTCCAAAGCGGGACAGTATTGCGGTGGGACGGCAACTGGGCAATCGAGGGCGAAGAGGGTGTTACGGTCGGGGACACATACACCACCATTGGAGGCTTCGTAGTTCCAGAGTGCCCTCTAAGTGACGAACAGCTGCTCCGCTTCATTGGCCAATGGGCGACATCTGAAATCGACAACTCGCAGATACTCCAGGTAATCGAGAGGTGGCGGTCATGCTGAAGCGCCTCTGCTCGTTGACCATTTTATTGGTATTGCTTTCCGGCCTTGCTTTTGCCCTTCAGCCTATAAGTGTAGAGCGTAACGTTGGCGGGGCAGTGGAGCCAGGGAATACTGTACAGGTAAAACTACGCATGAAGTTCGTGGGGGAAAAGCCGAGCGGCATAATCGTGACCGAATACCCGCCCGAGGGGTGGGAGGTCACAGGGACAATTCCTGCCGCGACGATGTTTGAGGGCCGCGTGAGCTGGCTGCTCTACGGGGAGAACGTGAAGGATTCCGAATTAGTGTACGAACTGAAGGCACCGCCAAGCGCAGCCGCTGCCCAATTCCTGAATGGGTCGTGGGAAACGCTCTCGGCCAGCGACTTCATTGTGGGGGATTCAGTAGTAAACATAGCGGAGAAGGAAGAACAGGCAACGCCGCAGGCGGAAACCAAGAAAGATGAAAGTGCATCGGCTAAAACACCGCCCGCCCAAGCCCAGAACAACACCGCCATTTACATCGGGGCGGCAGTTATAGTGCTTTTGCTAATCCTAATAGCGGTGGCCTTGAAGAAAAAAAAGTAAGCGGTCTTCACCTAATTGTTTTTCCATGCTTCCAGTATCTCCAGTATACTTTGGTTGCTTATCGAGCCTCCGGCCCAGCCAGATATATAGACCAGCAGCCCATTGTCAGAAACCGAGGCTGGTTTTCCGTCACGGCACGCAACGCAATAAGCGCCGCCGCAGTCCAAGCCGGTTTCGTCATAATCCCTGACTCCATTATGGCAATTCCCATCGATAAGCCGGGTCTGCCGAGGAGCTGGCACTGGGCACTTTCCGGCGAGGCAGCCATTTTCGCACCGTACTGTTTCCAGGTAATAATTCGCCCCTTGCCTTGGCTCTAGGCAGTAGAATTCCCTGAGAGTATTGGAATCAACACAGGCGTCTGTCTCGGCCCCTTTTACAATGGCGCCAGTATCATAATCCCTATAGAGGAAATTTAGGTCGCCTGCCACAAACTGGTTCCTGTCGTCGGTGTCGAGGCAATACGGTGAAACGTTCTGGTCAAGCCTCGTGCACTTGCTGCTGATGCAGAAAATGTTCTGGTCCGGCCTGCACTCGGTATCCTGAAGCGAGGCATACAGACAGGCCTTTCCGAGCACGTTCGTGTCCTGCTGGGCATTGGGGACGGGCAAGGAAATGCACGCGCCGTTCTGGCACTGCTCACACCCGTACAGGTCAAAGCCATAATTTGGAGCAACGGACGCATCACTGCACGTTGCCTCCCTGACCCTACAATTCTGACCAGAGCAGTTTGAAACAAAAACCCCGTTGTCCACACAGTCATCATGAACATTGGCGTCGAGCCACCTGCCACTGTACTCCCTGTACCTTGCTGTTAGGGAGCCGTTGCTGCCGAGGTTATTGGCATCCGGGTCGTTGCAATAAGTATTGGTGTCAGAAACGCTAGTGCAGGAATAATCAACACAGTAAATACCGTCTTGCGAGTCACACTGCGCATCGCCATTGACGTCATAGCTGCATGGTTTGCCAATGATGCTGGTTTGCTGCTGCGGGGCTTGGTACTCGCCGCTTATGCAGGCGCCATTCTGGCAGGAGTTGCAGGGATATTTGCCAAAGGTATAGTTGCCTCCGGTTGTGCATACGGCCTCCCTCACATAGCAGTTCGTGGCCGAACAGGAGGGAACGAAGAGGTTGCCGCTAATGCAGTCATCCCCGACGCTTGAAGCAAGCCACATCCCAGAGTAATCCCTGTACCTCGCACCCAATTGGCCCGCGGAAGTCAGGTTGTTGCCATCAGCATCATTACAGTAAGTGTTGGTGTCGCTAACGGCCTGGCACAACCAGCCGCTGCAGTATATTCCTTGGACGGGGTCGCACTGTGAGTCGCCGTTCAACATGTAATCACAACTGGCACCAACGCCACCTGCAATTACGTGAGGAAAGGCTATCAACAGGGCAAAACAGGCCAGCGCTAAAAAACGCTTCATGCCGACTAAATGGGTTTTCCTTATAT
>SBBR01000080.1 GCA_005239615.1 archaeon | reverse complement strand
TTCGCAGGCCGAACCTCCTCGCGATGAAGCCGGGGCGCTCCGCGAAAAATACCCTGAACAGGTCGGCAGCGGTCTCGGCGATTTTGTTCGTGTCCTGAGTCGCTTGTGGCAGCGTCCTGCTCCGTGTCACGTCCTCCAAATGGCTGGAAATGAGTATGACTGACACGGTGCGGAATAGGACCTTCTCCTTCACCACCTTCTCTGAGAGTTCCCCGGCAAGTTTCCAGGATTCTTCGGCGAGCTTTTCCGGGCTTGACGTGTTCTCCTTAAGCGTCACGATGCGAGAGAACTGCTGCTGCGTCTTCTCCTCCACCTCGCTGTTGTCGATGCCGAGCGACTTCTCGTGAAGTGCAATACCTTTCTTCTCGCCGAACCACTCCTGCAATTGCGAAACCGGGGCAGCGGCAAGGGCGCTTATTGAGGAGATGCCGTTCTGCTCCAACAGTTCTACCGTCTTCGGTCCAACTCCGTGGAGGTCGGGGATTTTTCTGGTGCCGAGAAATCCTTTGACTTCCTCAGGATTCACAACTGTCAGGCCATCGGGCTTTTTCATGTCAGCCGCCATCTTCGCAATGAGCTTGTTCGGCCCGATGCCAATTGAGCAGGTGAGCTTCTCCTCCTTGGATATTTTTTCCTTGATTTCCATTGCGAGCTTTTCGGCTGCGCCAAAATCCCCTTTCGCCCTTTCGCTCACGTCAAGGTATGCCTCGTCAACGCTTACCTGCTCGAACCTGTCCGCGTGCGAGCGCAACAGTTCCATAATCCTGTCCGAAACAGTTGTGTAGTATTCCCTGTCGGCCGGAATCAGGACAATATCTGGGAATTTTTGTTTTGCGGATGCAATCGGCAACCCAGCTTGCACACCGAGGCGCCTGGCCTCATAATTCGCAGCCGCCACCGCGCCTGAATATTCAGAGCGGCCTGAGAACATGCACACAGCAACAGGCTTCCCTTTTAACTCCGGCTTGCGCACCTGCTCGGCCTGCGCGTAGAAATAATCGAGGTCAGCGAGGAGGATTATGCGGTTCATGAATAGAATGAGTGCGGTAGGCGTTTTTAATTCGTGTCAGGCGGGGTGCTCTGCAGGTGCGGCTATCCATGCTATGGTCGACGCTGGACAAAACCAGCATCTGGAAAGGCTTGTGGTTTACGTCGTGATGAACTTCACCGCTTCCGGGAAGAGCCTCCACAGCGAGGGTTTGAGCATGAGCTTTCCGATAAAGCGCGAAGGCCTGTCCATGTCCCCCGCCTGCGCGAGGAACTCCCCCACTTTTGCCCTGCCCATCTTGCGGAACATGGCATCCATCTGCTCGTTGCTAAGAGAGTTCATGAACTGCCTAATCTTCCAGTGGAGCCGCAGCTCCTTGTTTATGGGCTCGAGGTTGCGCTCGTAATTCTTGAGTGGGAGGTTGTTCTTGAAGTGCGCGTCGATGGAATCTCCAGCAATCCTTCCGGCCAGCATTCCCAAAATAATTCCTCCGCCACTCGTAGCCTTCGTCTGGAAGGCCGCGTCACCTGTGAGAAGCACATTATCCTTCACGATGCTGCGGAACGGCTCGCCGACAGGAATCAGCGACGAGCACATATCGCAGAACTCTCCGCTTATGTTCTTCTCCTGCACGAAGAGGTTGAAGTCCTTGCGGATGTTGCCGGAGGTGCTCGCCAGACCGACGCGCGCACGCTCCTCATTCTCAGGCACCACCCAAGCGAAGAAACCCTTCGAGTAATCCCCAAAGTAGAGCTGGACGTAACGCGGGTCAAACCTTCCTTTTACGTCCATCTGGTAAGCGTGCACGTAGTCCTTTGCAGTTGTTTCGATACCGATTATCTTGCGGGTGCGGGAATTGACGCCGTCAGCTCCCACAATCACTCTGGACTTTATGAGCTCGCCCCTTCCCTTGTGCTCCACGAAGAGGGTTTCGCCGCGGATGTCGATGAGGCGCGTGTTCAGCTTCAGCTCAACCCCTGCTTCAACCGCGGTGCGGGCAAGCACCCTGTCGAACCCACCGCGGTCCACCACATAAGCCACGGTCTCGGAGCGCTTCACTTCTATCATCTCGTGGCTCGGCGAGAAAATCTGGGCGCCCCTTATCTCATTCATGAGCACCTCCTCGGCCTCCTTCCTGATGCCGAGGTCCTTCACGCCTGAAACGCTTATGAGGCCTGTACACGCAACCGGGTCACCGACCTTCGGGTGCTCCTCGATAACTGCCGTCTCCCAGCCGCGCTCCTGCACCCTCTTCGCGGCGGCAAGGCCGGACGGGCCGGCCCCAACAACTGTCGTCATGTACATTTGTGACCAGAGAATTCAATGGGAAAACGGTAATTAAAAAGAATTGGTTTGGCGGCCCAAATGTTTTTCCAACGCCGATTTTGGTTGGTAAATCAATTCGCCCGTGCCGAATTTATGCAAATGGGCTGCGAGTGTCACTTTCCTGCCTTTTTCCACTTCGCGCCAGTGGCGTGGCCTATTGCCTGTACCTTCTGGTCAATGTGCTTGCCCAGAGTTTTTTCCCTATCGGCTTTTTTTCCGTGCTGGCCAAACAGGACATAGGCAGAGGCCCCGGCAACCAATATGAACGCAGCTATTATCCAAACAGCAGAGCTATGGCCCGTGGGTTCAGCGTTACCTTTGCCACCTGTGCTGGCCTGCGGCTGCACGTCGTATGCCCTGTCGGATAGGGGCCTCTCATCACCCTGCCCGCCGCTTTCAGGTGCCACTTTGCCAGTAGCCCCATCGCTTGTCTCCGGCCCGGTTTCATTGTCGGGTGAAGGCACATTTTCCTCCGGCCCAGCGATGCCTGGACCTGGAACTTCCCCTACTCCTGTATCCGTGCCGGCATTTGCGTCAGGCCCGACAGTTGGGGCCGGCTGCGCTTCCCCGTTTTCCGCTGGAACGTTCCTCACGGGCTTCACGCCGCTGGGCGTGCCGATGTTGCCGACGTTGTCTACCGCGAGCACCCTGTAATAGTACGCTGTGCCCTCCCTGAGGCCGTCGGAGTCGATGATGGATGTCACGATGGTCTGGAACTTCTTCACGCCCGGATCAGATGGGAGGAAATAACGGTTGTTAACCGTCCTCTGCACGTTGCTCCTGAACACCCAGTATTCCTTTATGCCTGATGGGTCGTCCTGCGCGTTCCACTCAAGCTTTATAGAGCCGTCGGGAAGGGCTGTGCCGGAAATCCCTTCCACCGGGCTTGGAGGAGTTATGTCAATCCTTATCCTGTAGTGTGATGCCGGGCCGCACCCCGCAGCTATGCATGCAGCCACGTGGAAGTACCTCTCACCGTCTAGGACGTTCGTGAAGGACGCGGAGTTCTTGTCCGTGCGGTTTCCGGTCGGGGTTGTACCGGCGTTGTCGTCGATGGAGTAAGTGTAGAACTCAGCCTCTGCAACCTTTTCCCACTCAAACCTTGGTTTGTTGTTCCTCGCCCACGAATCATCTGGGTGGGTCGGGGAACTGACCTGCGGCGCGGGGAGCTGCGAGGGTGGCAGTCCGGCCGCGAAAGCCAGGCCAAGCGCCGTGACCATCACCACAAGGACAACCGCGACCGCATTTTTTTCGTTCGGTGTCAAGCTTCACATCCCCAAAAGTCTTTTGCATGCGCGCACAGTATTCGGCTGTGAAGTAGTTGCCTTAACTACAATAATAACCTTTTCATTCATTGCCCAACTCTTGGCTGTGGATCCTGTTGGCTTACCATTTCAGCATTTTCGATGGGGTTTTGTTGGCATGGGAGTTTGTCCGGGGCGTTACCATGGATTTTCAAGTTTTTGCGCGAGGATTCCTTCCTCAGCATTCCTGAGCCTTTCATGGGTGTCGGTAGTGAACCACACGCCCTTGTGTATGTGGGCGAAGAGCTTGCCCATGTGTGCGAGTTCCGGGAACATGGTTTTCTCTATGAGGCTGAAGCCGTTTGGAAGGAACTCCAGTGCATTTTTCTCTATGACATAAGTGCCTGCATTCACGAGCCTGCTCGGCTCCTTGCCTTTTTCCGGCTTCTCAACGAACTCAGCTATTTTTTTCCCCTCGACGCGGGCCACGCCGTAGCCAGCGACGTTATCCACTTCCTTGAGCGCTATAGTGGCTAGGGCATTCCATACTTCATGCTCCGCAGCCATCTCCCCGAGGTGGAAGTCCGCGATGTTGTCGCCGTTGAGCATGAAGAACCTATCGTCAAGCATTTTTTCAGCAGCCTTCAGCGCTCCGCCTGTACCAAGTGGCTTCTTCTCCACAGAGTACCTTATGGAGATGCCGAACTTTTTCCCATTGCCGAAATGCTCTTCCAGCCTGCCGTGCATGTGCCCCGTCGCGAGGATAATTTCCTTGACACCATAGCGTTTGAGGAGCTCGGTGTTGTACTCAATTATGGGCTTTCCATGCACCTTAATCAGCGGCTTTGGGGTGGAGTGGGTGAGCGGTCTCAGCCTCTTGCCCTTCCCACCCGCGAGGACAAAGGCCTGCGAGATTTTTGTCATGACCAAGACTATGCCCCGAAATTCAATTTAAAGTTTGGTTTGTCGCGCCCTCCTGTTTTCGCACCAATTCATTTAAAAGCCGTGCTTGGGGATATTATTGTCTGAAATCCCGACTTTTTTGTTTCAAATAAACAGGTTTTTTCTGATGAAGATAGCTGTAATAGGGACTGGTTATGTTGGCCTTGTCGCTGGGGCCTGCCTTGCTGACTTGGGCAACGAGGTTGTTTGTGCCGACATTGACGAGGCAAAGATGGGCATGCTCAGGAAGGGCCAGATACCAATTTACGAACCTGGCCTTGAAGAGCTCGTTAGGAAAAATATCTCAGAGAAGAGGCTGTCCTTCACTATCGATACTGTTGCTGCATGCAGGGACTCAAAAATAATTTTCATCGCTGTAGGTACGCCGCAGGGCGAAGACGGTCACGCCGACCTCAAGTATGTGCTAGATGTCGCTGAGACGATAGGTAAGAGCGCCAACGGGCCGAAAATAATCGTTGACAAGAGCACTGTTCCCGTAGGCACCTCGCATAGCGTTAGGAATGCTGCGCAGAGGCACACGGAACACAGCATGAGCGTCGTCTCAAATCCGGAGTTCCTCCGTGAGGGTTCGGCTGTGAGGGATTTCCTTGAGCCGGACAGGGTAGTGATCGGAAGCAACGACAGGGAAGCTGCGGAAACTGTCGCAGGTCTGTACAGGCCGCTGGGATGCTATATCCTCATCACCAGTCCCGAAAGCGCGGAACTGATAAAATACGCTTCAAACTCCTTCCTCGCGACCAAGATTTCCTTCATCAACGAGGTCGCGGCGATTTGCGAGAAGGTCGGCGCTGATGTTGTTGAGGTGGCGAAGGGCATGGGGCTCGACAGACGCATCGGCAGACAGTTCCTGAACGCTGGAGCTGGATATGGTGGAAGCTGCTTCCCGAAGGACGTGAAGGCTCTCCGGAAGACGGCGAAGGACGCTGGATATGATTTCGAGATAATGAAGGCGGTGGAGAAAATCAACAGCCTGCAGAAAAAGCTGCCAGTGAAAAAACTTAAAAAGGCTCTCGGCAGTCTCGTGGGCAAAAAAATTGTCGTGCTCGGGCTTTCCTTCAAGCCGAACACCGATGACATGCGGGAGGCCACGTCGATAGAGGTTATCAACGGGCTCTTGAGAAAAAAGGCGGAGGTCATAGCAATTGACCCTGTCGCCGAGGCGAAGGCGCGGGAAATATTCGCAGGCATCGCCTACTCCAAAGACGTTTACTCTGCCGCAAAAAACGCAGACGCCCTTGTCCTCCTCACCGAGTGGAACGAGTTTTTGGAATTGGATTATGGAAAAATAGGTGCGGCGATGAGATCCATGATCGTTGTCGACGGCAGGAACGTCCTTGATGTCGCCAGGCTCAGGGCGCTTGGATTCAGGTATTTCGGCGTAGGAAGATGACCCGCGGCCTGTAGAGACATTTTTGGGTGGTTTCATGGGAATAAAAAGGTGGTCGACATTAAGGCATTGATTCTCGCGGCCGGCTACGCCACGCGCCTATGGCCGCTCACCAAAAACACGCCGAAGCCCCTCCTTGATGTGAAGGGTAAGCCCATTATCGAGCACATAATTGGCAGGGTCCTCAAGCTATCTGAGGTGACAGAGATGCTTGTAGTGACGAACGAGAAGTTCGCGCTCACGTTCGAGCAGTGGGCAAAGAGCTTCAGGTGCAGGGTCCCGGTGCGGATACTAAACGACATGACTCTCTCGAACGATGACAGGATGGGCGCTGTGGGAGACATGCATTACGCAATCCTCGAGGCGAAGATTGACGATGAGTTACTCGTCATTGCGGGCGACAATCTCTTCGAGTACAGCCTCGCATCTTTCTGGGATTTCTTCAGGCGAAAGAATGCATCCGTGGTGGCGTGCAAGGACATGGGCGATAGGGAGAATGTCAAGGGCACTTTCGGCGTAGTAGAAATCGATGGCGAGGGGAAGATAACGGGTTTCGAGGAGAAACCGCCGGAGCCACGCAGCGCGCTCGCCTCAACAGCGTGCTACCTCTTCACAAGAGACGACGTGAAGGAAATTCCTCGCTACATCGAGGCAAAAAACCCACCCGATAACGCTGGCGACTTCATAAGGTGGCTCGCAGGGCACAAGCCTGTATACGCCTTCATATTCATGGAAAAATGGTATGACATCGGCAGCTTCGAG
>SBBR01000062.1 GCA_005239615.1 archaeon | reverse complement strand
TTCCTCTACTCCCATAAAACAATACAACAACGCAAAGAGGTACTACTCCGCATGATAGCGGACAACCTCAGGATAGGGTGAGACTTTCAACGGAGCCCCTTGGAAGCCTTCCTCTTGCTAACAGATTTGTCAGCACACCGTATGAGGCTGAACCAAGGTTTCCCCTTGAAGTGCAGTACTGTGGCAACTGCAGCCTGTCACAGCTAAGTATTGTTGTAAATCCGGTCATATTGTTTTCACATTATCGTTATAGGTCATCGGTCTCAAGGGCCTTCCAGCAGCACTGTAGCGAAATGGCCGACGAAATACTATCTTATTATCCTGACGCCAAAAATAGTCTTGTCGTCGATATAGCAAGCAATGACGGTTGTCTCCTCAAGGAATGCCAGAAGAAAGGCTTCAGAGTCCTTGGGGTCGACCCTGCAAAAAACCTTGTAGATATAGCCAATGCAAGCGGTACGCCTACCATCTGTGATTTTTGGGGTGGCAAAAGTGCGGAAGAAATAATACGCAGAGGAAAAGCTCGGGTGATAACCGCCACCAACGTCTTTGCGCACGTGCACGATGTCAAGGGCTTTGTCAAGAATGCCTCCACGGCATTGGCTGATGATGGCCTGGTCATCTTTGAGTTCCACTATGGCAGAGAATTACTAGACAAAACGGCTTTTGACACGATTTACCACGAGCACCTCTCGTATTTCCTGCTGAAGCCTGTGAAGATGCTCTTTGAGAAGCACGGGCTGTCCGTGTTCGATGCAAAGATAATGCCGATGCACGGCGGGGCGCTGAGGGTTTACGGCGTAAAGACCGGGCGGCTGGCACCAAGGCCCTCCGTTGAAAAATTTCTGGAGGACGAGAATACCGCTGGCCTCTACAGCCTGGAAACGTACAACGAGTTCGCCAAAAGGGTGGAAAAAATCCGTAAGGACTTCATGGGGTTCCTGCAGAAGAAAAAAAAGACCGGGAAAATCGTTGCTGGTTTCGGCGCCGCGGCAAAAGGGAATACCCTACTCAACTACTGCGGGGTTAACAATAAACTCATGAGCTTCATTGTAGATGAAACCCCTGAAAAACAGGGCCTGTTCTACGCCGGCACGGGAATACCTATAGTTGGCATAGAGGAAATAGAGAAGCGCAAGCCGGACTTCATAGTGATTCTTCCATGGAACTTTGCTGCAGAAATAATAGGAAAGGTCGACAATATCAAGGGGTTCAAGGATAACAATGGGAAGTACGTAATACCAACCCCTCAAGTGAGGATACTGAATAGTATAACTGATCTTTGATTCCTCGCTTCCTCCAGCATATTTCGGCGGCCGGTAAGGGCTGCACGCTTGGGGGGCTTTATAAGAAGTTTTGAATATGGTGTATGAAGTCTGCAAGTTCGTTTAAATTTTTAATGTATTTTATAGTGGTTGGTTCCATGACAAAACGAAAATCCGGTAGAGCAAAGCCACGGGACGAGATAATCGTAAAGCCGAAATACCAGTACGAGGATGGGAGGGGGCGAATAGATTATCATGTCCTGCCTGAACCTGTGACGTGGATAGGCACAATCACCACGAAAAGAGGCTCGATAAGGGCTAATCACTACCACCCTGTTCAGGAACAAAAGCTGCTGCTGGTTTCGGGCAAGTGTATCAGCATTTATAAGGACATTTCTGTGCCTGGCCACCCCATAAGGCATCATATAGTGCAGGCTGGCGACCTTGTGATAACCCCAAACAACATTGCCCATGCCGTGGTCTACCTAGAGGACTGCACGCAAATAAATCTCGTGAAAGGCGAGAGAATCCCAGACAATTACGGGAAACACACGATCCCCTATCAGCTCGTCAAGCCGGAGGACATTGATTATTACATCTCGCTTTACAGATGATTGCCTGTCCGGATTTTAAATTGCTGGCGGTTGGGTTAGTATGAACGCACTCAATTTCGCTGTCATAGGTGCCGGGTATTTCGGAAAGAATTACGTACGTGTCCTACAGAAAATTCCCGGGCTGAAGCTCTGTGCGGTAACTGCACGGAAGAGTGAATCGCTGGCTATACTGCGGAAATTCCTCCCGGCTTCTGTATCAGTGACTGGCCAGTTTGAGCATATCCTTGATGACGATACCATAGATTGTGTGGTCATAGCGACGCCCGCGGAAACACATTTCCAAATCGCGAAAAAAGCTATCGAGTGCCGCAAGCATGTGCTCCTCGAGAAGCCGATGGTAATGAACATGCGCGAGGCGCACGGCCTCAGGGCGGCGCTCCGGAAAAATCCCGTCACGTTCATGGTGGGCCACCAGTATGTATACAATGACTGCATCAATTACCTTAAGGGCATGATAGATTGCTCCGAATTCGGGAAAATGAACAGCTACTTCGGGGAGCACCTCTACCAGAGTCCTGCACCGCATCGTATCGGGTGCCTCCTTGACGCTGGTACCCATCAACTTTCAATAATACAGCACCTTTTCTCGCCGGCAGGCCTGAAAAGGGCGCGCGCATTCTCACTTGGTTCCCGAGATAGCAAGGGCGAAGACTCCATGTGTGCAGCCCTCTCCTTCTGGAAAGGGCCGGATGCCATATTTGTACTCTCCAACAAGTCACCGGAGAAAACAAGGAGGTTCATACTCGCCGGAAGCGAAAAAACTGCTGTTTTCGACGACGTCGCAAAGTCAGGCAGGGTAAAGATTTTCCGCTCCTATTCCAGGAAGCGGATGGGGCAGCGCAGCACCGCCAGAAGCGTTTCCTTATTGGCTCCTTCCATGCCGAGGATAATTGAGAGGGAGCCACTGCTCAATGAAGTAAACCATTTTATCGGCTGCATCAGGACAGGGATGGTACCCCGTACTGGAATGGACAGTGGCATCCAATTAAGCGAGTGGCTGATGCGTATAGGCCAGACAATGAAAAAATCCGGGTTTTGACCTTCGGCTGTTGCGGCAGTTTGGTTTGTACCAAGCGGTTTTTATTTGCAGTTTTTCCCATTATGGTAGGGCGCTGCTCGCAAGGGTATCTTGTGCAGCGTTTTTGTCGTATGCTGGTGAGCGCGTTTGAAAATCTTGATGCATTCTTCATTCCCTTTTTCCATGAACTCAGGCGTGGGCAGGGTGGTTGCCCAGCTCTCAGCCGAGCTCAGAAGCCTCGGTGCCGACGTTGACCTGATGTTCGGCTCCTCCGCCGGAAACGGAGGCGTGAAAGTGGCGACATACCTTGATTTACTCAGGGGGCCGCTCAAGGTGCTGCGCCACACCTCGCTCACTTCAATTCCCTTCTCGCTGCGCATCGGGAAGGCGGAGTATGACATCATCCATTCGCACACGCCCGAGTCTGCCCTCGACCCGATGCTCTCAGGCGCGGTCGACCGCACGAGGTTGCTTGTGCACCTGCACGGCCACGACAAGCTTGTTCATGATGAATGGTGCAGGGAGGTTGCAGGCGGGAAACTCCCATACGACGCGATGACAGATTTTTACCTCAGGGCCTCAATAGGGAAAGCGAAGAGGGTTTTTGCCGGCTGCACTAACTTCACTGCGATTTCAAAATCGGTCGTTGCTGAAACAGAGAGGGAGTATGGCGTTTCACCTGTGCTCATCAGGAACGGCTTCATTCCCGCAGCTGCTTGTGGCGGTCCCAGTAGCTCTGTTCCGAAGGGCATGAAGACGGGCGCCGCGGCGCTGCGGAAGGAACTGGGTTTGGAAGGCAGAAGGGTCGTGCTTTTTGTCGGGACAAACGCTTGGCGCAAGGGCCTCCCCTACCTCGTAGAGGCGATGGGCCTGCTTCCGAGCGATTTCGTGCTAGTTGCCGTTGGCCTCAGGCCACACGAGTTCGAGCCAATTTCACGGCGTTTTCCTCAGGCCTTTCGTGGTGGGAGGGTAGTGCCTATTCCAGAAACCCCGAATGCCAGCCTTTCCTCATATTACTCTATGGCAGACGTGTTCTGCATGCCGTCACTGTACGAGCCCTTCGGCCTCGTTTACCTAGAGGCGTTGGACAGCGGCGTACCATGCGTAGGAAGTCTCGGTACAGGTGCGCAGGACATCATAGCCGATGGAAAGAATGGGTTCCTTGTGGAGAAGAGAAATGTTGTACAGCTGGCATCGGCAATCGAGAAAGCCGCAGGATTCACTAGAAAAACAAAGTTTGACACAGGGGAATTCAGGTGGGGCAAGTCTGCGAAGAAATTGATGCGCGTGTATGATTCAATTGTGTCAGGTAATGGCACTAACGGCATGGCTTAAGTTGTCATCACATTCAATTCCAATGTCCTTGGTACTGTTGATTGTTGTATGCATTGCTTTTAAAATTGAACCAAATTGATAATAAAAAGCGCAAAGGGACTCCATAGACCAAGGTTTTTTGCAATGTCAAAAGTCTGCCTGCTCGGAATGGGTTTTGTCGGGGTCACACTGGGCGCGGTTCTGGCAGAAAAAGGGCACCGGGTGTTCGGCGTTGACGTCAATCCTGACGTCATAAGCATGCTCGCTGCGGGAAAACCTGTTTTCCATGAGAAAGGTCTTCCAGAGCTGCTAGGAAAAAACAGTGGCAGGTTCACATTCCACACAGGAATCCCTTCGGAAAAAATGGACTGTATAATAATCTGTGTCGGGACCCCAGTTGGCCATAGCGGGAATGTGGACAATTCGTCCATAAAAAGCGCCGCTGAAATGGTCGCGAAGGCTCTTCATGGCGGGGAGCTCGTCGTGCTACGCAGCACTGTCGGCATAGGAGCTTCGAGAGGACTCGTGAAGCCTATCCTCGACGCGGCAGGTAAAAAATATTACCTCGCCTTTTGCCCCGAAAGAACAGTTGAGGGGAAGGCCGTGGCCGAAATAAGCGAGCTCCCACAAATTGTTGGTGGCATAGATGAGGCATCGGTAGAAAAGGCCGTCGATTTTTTCAGCGAAATATGCGCAGAGATGGTTAGAACCAATTCCATCGAGGAAGCCGAAGTTGTGAAGTTGCTGAACAATTCATATAGGGACCTCACATTCGCTTTTGCAAATGAGGCTGCAATTATATGTGCATTATTCGGCATCAGCGCCCACAGCGCCATCAAGGCGGCAAATCACAACTATAAGCGGTCTAATATACCTTCTCCAGGTTTTGTCGGGGGGATTTGCCTCTCGAAGGACTCGCATATCCTTGCGAAGTCAGTTAAAAATTATCCTATCAAGCACAAACTTGTTGAAGTGGCAAGGGAAGTCAACGAT
>SBBR01000061.1 GCA_005239615.1 archaeon | reverse complement strand
CGCAGAGGCAATTGTGGGACATGTGCAGGAAACGGCTTTCGGGGGCACAGGCAATACTTTCACTACCACACTTAACGAAAAGCTCGGGGCGAACATAAAGGAGAACCTCAACAAGGCGGCTATTGCGAAGGGGCCCATAAGGGGCGCGGTCCTGAGCGAAGAAGAGGTGAAGAAAGCGGTCATGCAGGCAATCGAGAAGACGGGAAAGGACGCTGTTGTTGTGGAGCAGCTGTACGCGAACAAGGCCGCGCTGAGCGGCGAGGTGAAGGCTGCAGCCATCACAGAGGAGGCGATTGAAGGGATTACTAAGGAGATGAAGCTTGACGCGGCGGATTATGGGACAAGGACATTTAACGTGAAGGCTGAGCCAACAGGCGGGGTGACTTCAGGAGGCAACCAGGATTTCGCTTATGCTGATGATGCGAGGATACGCCTTACAGCAGCGGGGGCGCCAACCGACCTCACCAGGCTCGAGACCACCATAGCTGCGGAAGCCAAGCAAAAGCTTGCAACCCATCTTGGGGTGACTGTTGCCGACATACCGCCGGCCCTTGTTGCGGAAATAGACAATGTCAAGCTCGGCTACGAGTTTGACCTGCTCCCGAAGAAATTAGGCTCTGGAGGGGTGCTCGAGGAAATCCCCTCCAAGACAAAGGTGAAGGTGACGAAGGACAATGTGGATGCGATGGTGAGGGAAATACAAGCGAAAATAAAGAACAACGTGAGGGCAACTGTTTCGGCGGGCGCGACCGGCACGCATTATGAGGAGGCGCTACGCAAGAAGTTCAGCTCAAGCGGGTTCAAGAAAATCCAGTTCAACGCTGAGGAAGCGGCGAAAGGAACAAAACTAAGCCCGCTGAAGTGGAAGAACTGGCTGCTCATGGCCAAGAACCTCATCAAGGAAGGCGCGTGGGGCCTGCTCTCTAACGCCATGGGGATGAAATCCTACGACTGGGTACTCAATAAGGAGCTGGGCAAGATAAAGAACAGGCCCAAGGTAGTGAACGTGGACGAGGAGCGTGCAAAGGCAGGCGCGGCGATATTCGGCCAGACTTTCGAGGCCGCCGCAGGCCAGAAGCCGCTCATCACAAAGTACAGTACCTACAGGATGACTGTTTCCAACACTACAGGACAACAGCGCATAGCCTTCGAGCCCGCGGCAAGCGGCATACCAGGCGGCACGCCGGCTGATTTCGTCATAGAGGACTGCAAGAACGCAGGGTTCGAGGATGGTATAGGTGAGGACCTACCTGGCCTGCTACCTGATGCAGATAAGCCCCCCAAGTTCATGCTCGAGAACCAGAAGCTGAGGCTGCTATATCCTGCAATGGTGAACAATTACTATAAGGAGCAGGAGAGCGGCGAGATTGTAGGCGCGCTCATAGCCTCCGCTGTAAAAGCGCACAGGAGCCAGCTCGAAGCCAACGGAGTGAATGCAGAGGCACTCGTGGTTTCAATCGGCGCCATCAAGACAGGGCTCGGCACGGAAACAAAGCCGCAGAACGCTTATATGTTCGGGTGCAGCCTCAGGTCGCCAAAGGCCCAGGAAATCTACGGTAGCGCTGAGTGCGCCGCGGGAAAGCTCGCCTCCTACAGCAAGGACTGCAAGGCCGGGGACATTACACAGAAGCTGGCTTGCTTGCTTGGGAAGTATGATGCGGATGCCTCCAACCAGAAGCCCAACGTGATGGGCAACATAACGCCACAGCAGTTCAGAGAGTTGTACGATTCGTGGAACCCTCGGCCTTTCATAGCGAGCTGACGGCCACAAACACGCCCCGAAACTCTAAACCCCACGCCTAAACATTGTCAATGCAGTATGCCAAGTTTTTTCGTGACTACGATAACCCGCAGTCAAGTAGGCCAGCCAAAAAAAAAGCCTTAAAATGTCTTTTCACGCCCCGGAAAAAATACATTATTATACACCTTCAACGTAATTCCTAATAGTTTTCAAGTGGAGGCGGCGGTTTAGTTTGGACGTGCGTTGGAGGAACCTGATTGCCATACTGGTTGTGCTCGGCCTTGCAGCGGGCGCATATTACTTCCTTACTGGTGGCAATGGCACTGAACCGCCCGCCACAGGCACGCAAGGCATGCAGGCAAAAATCAGCGTGGTATTCAGCAGGAACGGTGCTGATATAAAGGCGTTTTCAGGCGCCCTGCCGGTTTCGCTCGGCGAGGACAGCGTGGACACTAAAATAAAGCCAGCTTCTTTCACAGCGCTGAAAAGCGGCCTCTCTGGCCTGCAGACAGAGGCGAAAACCGCGCAGGAAAAGAGCCTGCTCTCCCTTTACCAGAGCGCGGTTGCGCTCACCGAAACCAAGTACGATTTGCTAAGGAAAACCCAGCAACTCTCAAACGAAGTCGAGGGAAAGGATGCTTCGCAGGCGTGCATGTACAAGGACAGGCTGGACGCCCTGAGCCTCGACTACACGAAGTTCTTCGTGTCGCTCACCGACCTATCGGTGCAGGAGCTTGATTACTCGAAAAAGTACGGCAAACCAGCGCCACTTGGCCTTGGCTCAGATGAAGAGCGCGGCACGATGGATTCGCTCACGTTATTATCCATGCTCTATAACAAAAATTGCACTGGGGCGGCTGTATGATTTTCGCAAAATTTGCCTTGGCTCTCTTTTTGGGCATCGCTCTTCTCCCGTCGGTTCTAGCGCTTGGCTCCTTGCCCGGCCTTGGCTGGAGCGAATTCGAAGCCGACAGGGATGTCCTTCTTGGCTCGATGCAGGATGGGCTGCAAAATGATATGGTGGAGTTCGAGCTTGGCCGGATAGAATATTTCAACGGGGTAATAGAGGGGGCGGATTATGATTTCTTGCTGATTTCCGATGAAAAAACTGAATTCACCGGGCAGGACCTTGCGGAAATTTTTGCGGACAATGCGCAGACAGCAGAGGCGCTATCTAAACTAAATGATGCACTTGACGCAGTCTCTATTTCTGCAGGCGCGGGCGGTGAGGGGTATGACCGCGCTTTGGATAACCTCAAGGCGGCACGCTCAAGCGTTGAAGGTCAGCTAATCAGCGCAAGCAACATCGGGCCTGATTACAGACAGGGCATTTATTCAGGGCTTGGGCAAAGGGCAAATGCCGCAGAGGAGGGGCTTGCCGCGGCAGGAGATGCGCTTGTGACAGTTAGCGGTGGGAACGTGCTCGCATCGCAGTTTTCAAAGAAATGGGTTAGCGCGGGGCTTGCGGAATCCGCAGAGCTCAAAGGCAGGCTCGAATTCGCCGCGGCGGCTGAAAGGCTCGAGGCGCAGCAGATTGAACTTGGAATAAAGGTTGACACTGCCGTTGCACAGGGAAAGTCAATTTCCAATGCCCTTAATAAATTGCTTAACACCCCATCCGACGCGGATGGGAAAACTGGGCTTGTGGACTTGCCGACCTCGCCCAATTCTGGCGCTGGTCCGCCGGCAATAGGCAGTGGGGCTCCGGCAGTCGCCGCTGACGCGATAGCCGG
Source organism: archaeon (assembly GCA_005239615.1). GTDB lineage: Archaea > Iainarchaeota > Iainarchaeia > Iainarchaeales > Iainarchaeaceae > CABMIU01. The sequence goes on along the minus strand of SBBR01000061.1, from coordinate 13,768 downwards.
AGCGGCAGCGGTTGTGAATGTCTATTCAGCTGAAGCAAGCGAGTCTGCAGGAAAAGCAAAAAAGGGGATCGTTGACAAACTAGCCAGAGCGAAAATAGTAAAGATGCAGAAGTCCATTAAAAATCTCAACGACAAGGTAAGCAAGCTCAAGACGAGGATTACTTCAGTTAGCAAAAGGGTTACTGCGATAAACGGAAAACTAAATGAGGCGAGAAAGTCGATAACCGCCAATACTGAACAAATTTCAGCACTTGAAGCCAGGGCAGCCGCGCTTGAGGCGGAAAATGTCTTGCTCAACCAAAAATACACTACGGCGCAGCAAGCCTTGGCCAAGGCGCAAACAGATATTGAAGGCCTCAAAACGCTAACTGCCGAACATGCAAAAAAAATCGAGGCGGCAGAGAGGATGGCCATTGAGGCGAACACAAAGGCGCAGACGGCAAACGATGCCGCTGCAAGGGCATCCCAAGATGCAGCGGGAGCCAAAACCGAGGCGGGAGCTGCGAACAAGAGAGCGGGCGAGGCATGGGACAGAGCAAATGAGGCGAATGGCAAGGCGACAGATGCACAAAAGAGGATTGGCGAACTCGAGGTCGAGCACACAAGGGTTGTTGATGATTTCGAGGCAAGGCTTGGCGTCTCTGAGGCAAAGGCAACCGCGCTCGAAGAGCAGGTACAGGGGCTTTCTAGGAAAGTCGATGATTTGACGGCGAAGGTCGCAGAATCCGAGGGCACTACGGTGACAACCAGGGAAACAATGTCTGACGGGACAGTAAGGGAAACCACTGTCAAGGCAGGCAAGGGCGGAATAGTTAATGTCGGCAGGCAGCAGAATGTCGGGGCGGATAATACAATTGGGCAGGGCACGGGGGCAAAGCCGAGAGGGGCAGTAACGCCAGAGCCCGTCATTCCTGAGCCGGTCACACCAAACCCTGTCATTGACCCCAACGTACCAAAACCGGGGGACCAGGATTTAAGTGGCCCGGTAAAGCCCACACCACCGAAATCAGTTGAGCCAGAACCGGTGTCGGTACCACCCACGCCGACGCAGCAGAACTGGAAGGCATTTGTAAAGCCAGCAATAAGGGGCGCCCTGATAATTTATGGAATCAACCTGGTTACCGATTACATAGGGCACCTCATCGTCACCTCCGATTACCCAAACGATAACTCCTATCTCCCGCCCAACCAGATTTGGGGAGGGGAAGGGCAGCCGCAGCTCACCTCATCTTATGTGCAAAGCATTGGCGATGACCCGGGGTATAAGGAGGTGGTTGCCTTCAAGCAGAATGACATGATAAAGACAATTTCCTCCGAGAAAAATTATATGCTCGTCCTGACAAATGCAGGCAAGAATATTTTCGCGGTAAGGGACAAGCTAAGGGCCGAGCTTGTGAAGAAAAGCTATCTAAGGATAAAGACTGACCAGGTTCTTTTGCTCGCCGCCCCAAGGACACTTTCCGAGGAGTATTCAATGGCTTCGTTCGGCTCCACGAACGAGAATGACGACACAAAGCTCGTGAAATCCATTTACCTTGTTGTGTTCCCGGTTAATAATGGCGTAATTTCAGGCACCCCTACCAAGATTCCCGGCAAGTCGGAGTTCAGCCAAAACGAATATTATTTCAGCGACCTTATCCCATGCTCCAAGACACGCGTCACAACGTGGAGTTGTGACTTTTCACGGATAAATGGCCTCCCAAAGGGCAAGTACGCCGCGGTCCTGTTCACAAAGCTTGATGAGGGCACCCTTTCCGCAAACCCAACCCTCATGCCGAAAATGAAGCAGCTGATGCAGAAGAAAAAATGCAATTTTACAATGGACGATAAAAGCACGAAGGATTACTGTCAGTTCATCGAGTCACTTGTCCCGCAAAACGACATCCATATGGCGCTTGAGGAGTCGAAAAAAGTTATCCTAGACGAAAAGACCATAAAGAAAGCATTCATTGACCCAATCAAGGCAATTGGTTCGGGCTATAGCGGTGCATTCGAGGGCGTTACCTGGAACCCATTGACCTGGGGATATGCCCCTGCAAGGGTTGCGCTGGCCACTATGGCGTTGCCTTTTGTGCCGCTTGAATCTGCAATCACAAACCAGGTCATTTACGCAAAAGCAAGGCGCGACATTGAAGCGCAATACACCTACCTTGAAAGCCCGGCCAACAAGCTGCCGACAACTGCAATGTTCCTCGGCCTCCCGGCTATCGAGGAATTCGAAGTTGGCGATGCAGCCATAGCCCCAATTGTGCCAGCAACAGTTGCCCCGGCGCCGGTTGCCACACTCTTTTGCCCATCGCTCGCCGAGTGCCTCGCGTGCGTTGACAAGAAGCTCGTGCACGAGGTCTTTGGGAATGTTAGGGGAGAAAGTTACACTTGCACATTTGCGCCTTCATCGCCAGCGCCTGCCGCTGCTGCGCCTAAGCCGGCACTTACTGGTTATGCGAAAATAACCGCAATAAAAGTAAACGGCGAGGACAAGACAAAGGACGTGCCAATAACGTTCCGGGAGACCGATGAATTGGATGTGGAGTACGAATCAGTATGGGCCTGGGACAAGGGCAAGAGGGAAATAAGCGTCTGGGGCGAAGAGCCCCAGGGAAGGCCGTGCGACTATTACACGACCGGGATTGACGGCTGCGTATTCCTAGAGGGCGTTGCAGTAGCCGGTGCAAAGGCATTCAGTTTCGATTCCAGTGTCCTGGCGGATGCCGGCGCTGAAACATCACAGCCCATGTGGGTGCAGGTCGAGCTCTGCGAAAGCGACGATTACACACAATGCGACAATACCCAAGGCGCGTGGAAGGTTTCGCAGGCGTACAAGCTCGCCATGAGCCAGGTTCAGGCAGCAACGCCGGGCACAAGCACGCCAGCACCCGCAACGCCTTCAACAACTACTCCAGCACCAGCGGCAAGTACAGCGACACCTACCATAGGCACTACACCCACTGCGCAACCCCCACCTGCGGGCACGTCAACAGCCCCGCCACAACTCGCCATTTCCACGAATTCACCGCTCGCAGGCCTGATTCCTGCGGATGGCACCAATGCCGCCCCGATACCAGTTACCGGGACAAATATTCAGCAAAGTACAGCCGCCGGCCCGCCCAACCTCACAGCGACTTCAAACGGCGTTCTGCGGGAAATTGCCAAGTTCAGGGCGGCAAACGGCCTTGGGCCGATGAAATTAAACGCCAAGCTCCAGAAATGGGCACAGGTTGTTGCTGATAATGACAATGCAATCAAAGCAGTATATAGTAAGTGGACTCAGTGGGACACCGTAATTCCAGGCAAGACAAACGGGAAGACGCTTTATACAGCCTTTTCGGACGATTTTAGTTTTTTAATGCTCCCAACCATAGATGGTTTCGGAATGAGCCAAATTTTTATTAGTGGGGATGACAGGACCAGCGCCCAAGTCATAAATATATTTTCTGAAGAGTTGAAAAAGCCTAATTTAAACTTGTATAACCTTATTGCCCAAAAAAAATATGATTTGGTCGGCCAGGGGGTTTCATACGACCCCGCGACCAAGCGTGTCTACATCGCTGTTATGGTTGCGGAAGACTGATGTGCCCGCGGGCGCGGCCATTTACTCCAGAAGCCATTTCCATAGGGGCATAAGCTTCACGCCTGCCTGTGCTAGGCCGGTTGTTTTTTCCTCGTTTTTGGTTATAACAATGGCTTCCCTGCAGCCGTATTTCCGGCAGAATTTTTCTAGAACACGGGTTTCGCGCTTCCCTATATCCAAAGAGTATTTAGATTCGATTGGCAGCGGCCCCCCATCGGTTTTCATTATGAAGTCAATCTCCTCTTTCTGTGGGGTGCGCCAGAAAAAACCTATCCTCGCATCAATTGCAATAAGGTTCTCGGCAATTTTCGCGAAGACAGGGTTCTCGGCCAGAAAGCAGAAGCACGGCGCGGTGATGTACGCCTTCTTCGATTTTTTTCAGAGGTCAGGAAATTCCTGTTGTAATGTTTCTCGGCATTCTATAATTCCGCTGGCTTGCAGAGGCCACTGCAATCAAAAAATAGTTATATGCCTTAGGGGCAAATAGGTCTGAATGTTTTTATGAAAAACGCTTCCGGCCAGCTGGGATTCACATTATTCACCGCATTAGTCGCGTTTATACTCATCGTGCTCGCTATGCTGCTCGTCCAGTCGATGATTTCGACCGAGAGGAGCATCTCGGATGTCATCACAGACATTTCCCAGCAGGAGGAGATGCAGGCGATTGCGGACCTTGCGCGCGCGGATGCCCTGCAGGTGTTCAACTACAACGTGCGCTACTCGATAGAGGAATTTTCCACGAAGGATGCGGAGCCACAGGATGGCAGGCCTGACAACCCTTACTACATCTTTGCCTCCGAGCCGAAAGAGTGGGACATGATGCAGGCAGAGCTCGTGAAGGACAGGTTCGGCGTCAAGGTAAAGTCCTCTGCGGGGGGAACCGCGACAACAAACCAGTTTGCGGGCTTGGCGGCGAGGCACCTGATTTCGCTGCTGCAGAAGGTTGGGGATGCGCGCGGCTACAGGATAGATTTGGAACACCCGGAGGAAGCGAAGATGACAGACATACTCCAGGAAACGTTCCAGGCGCAGGCAAACAGCAGCGAATTCTTCAGTGTGATAAAGTGCGATAAGGGTGAGTACAGGGGGTGCGTGGGCACTTTCTATGTAACGCTCGACCTGAGCAAAGAGGCGATGGACGACACAACTTACGAGAAATTTCCCCTCGTGCAGGTCGAAGAGGTGCAGACAGGGAGGGTGATAAAGGAGGCAATCCTGCCAAGGGGGAAGTTCAGACTGTACGTTCCAGTGAGGCTATTCAAGGCGCTCGCAGGGGCAAGGGAGGCAGCGTACGCGAATGGCGCCGGCATCCTCGAGGATGATTTGGAGGGAGCGCTCGAAGCCGAGGAGAGCAAGGTGAAGATGGACGAGGCGCTGGCGGAATGGACAGAGCAACGCGTTCTGGCCAGCAGGCTCAGGGAACCCGATGACGGCTTCGTGCTCTGCACCGGATGCACCATGGACAAGAAAGGGTATGAGGTCGTGGCGCTCACAGAGAGGATAGAGAACAATCCTCTTACCGATGAGGATGACGAGGTGAAGCTCGTGTCCTATGAGGTTAAGCTCTACTTCGAGGAAACAAACGAGAACTACAGGGTGAGCAGGACAGGGAAAAGCGTGTACGGAGTGCTCCTAAAGCGGTTCGCGCACTGAAAAGCCGAGTTATGATTTCGTGCGATGATTACTGACAGCGATTCCAGCCTTGGCATTATACTTGGCATTATAACAGGAATAAGCAGTGATAAGATAAATTAGTTATACTAATAAAGTCAAGTGTAATAAAGTTGGAGTTGCTATAATCAAGTTGAATAAGTGGTTGCAATGAGGCGTGAAGCAGTAGCCGCGAAGTATGCTTAGGGGAAAATTTCATTCAAAGAGGTGGTCAGGCTTCTCGGCTATGACGAGGCGCGGAAGGTCGCTTACTTCGTGGAAGTGGCGGACAGGTCCTCAGGGAAGGAATATAGCTTGAAAGAGGCTGCCCCGAAAACGCCTGCACTCATATGGCCCGCACTTCTGGAAATATGACCGGTAGACAGGGCGAAGTGTTGCTGCACATACCTTTAAATGCAAAACCAACAAAGATAATAAGAGGAAAGGGCATGGTTAATTCCATTTAATTATATAGTGATTTTATGGCGGATTCCGCAGCTTCAGGAGGAGGATTTTACGCCGGCCTCGAGGAGAAGTACTACTCGTTCCTTGACGCGCTCGAGGAGAAAGGGATTCCGGTTTACAAAATCGTCGACCCTATCGAGGGCGCGAACATCCCAACGTTTCCGCTTGCAATAGTGTTGCTGCTTGCGATAATCGGCCTCCTTGCCTTCGGCGCAAACTCCGCACTCTTCGGCGAAGTTGACCTCAACGTGGTTGTGAAGGATGGCGGCGGCAAGGGCATTGAGGGCGCTACTGTTAAGGTGCTCTTCGAAGATAAAAGCCAGGGAGAGAAGCTCACGGACAATGAAGGAAAGGCGACGCTGAAGGTGCCCACAGGGAAAGAAGTCACGCTGAAGGTCGCGAAGCGGGGCTACGATGAGGCTGCAGTAAAGTACACCGTGAAAGGGACTGGCGAGACAGCCACTGTGACGATGCAGGATGAAAGGGTAATGGTGAAGAAAACCATCAACCTGCTCGCGGCAGGAACATCGAGGGCGTTCGCAGAGGACATCGAGGTGGAGTTCTCCTGTACAGGCGCAGATTTTTCCACAAAGCTCCGTAGTTCCGCGGGGCAGATTGAGGTCGAGGTGCCAAGCGACTGCGACACGCTCAGGGCAAGGCCTGTGGGAGACTATACTGTTTCGCGCGACACGATTTTCCTCTCATCCGACACGACCTACGAGCTAGCGCTCAGCGCAAAGGAAGGCGCCGTAGGAATAGCTGTCGTTGCGGTGAAAGGCGCAGGGGGGGAGGCAGCTGCTGGTATTGATGTGTCGCTCGTTACCGCAACGCTGGACAACACACCGGGAACCACTTTCTCGACCAAACCCACGAGCGCAGCTGGAACCGCAACTTTCAGCGACGTGCCTGCGGGAAGATACTTCATTACCACTTACGACAGGGCGGGAAATTACGCTGAGTATGACGGCGGCAGCGAAGGCGTGGTGCAGGAAGTGAGAAGCGGGGGCACAACCGAGTTCACGGCAGTGCTGAACCAGAGCATCTCCGGGAAAATAAGGTTAGTGGTGAAGGACAAGGAGACAGGAGAGAGGATTGCTGGTGCGCTTGTGAAGCTCTCAAAGGGGCAGGCAGAGGTCAAGACCTCGCCGACATCAGCTGACGGAAGCGTGGAATTCAGCGTTGCGGAGGAGGTCGAATATTCAATCCTAGTGGACAAGCCAACGTACCTTTTGCTCAACGCAAAGGCAAGACCTTCGCAGGACGCGAAGGAGCTGCTCCTTGAGCAGGCGACAGCCGAAAACAGCCAGAGCCTCATGGTAAGTGTACTGGACGAGACAGAAAAGCCCATAGAGAACGCAAGGGTCAGGCTCAAGGGCAATGCTGATGGTGCTCAGGCCGGACCGGAGCTTGTCACCGGCCTTGATGGAAGGGTCGTGTTCGAGAGGGTGCAGGACGGCACATACTATGTTTACGCTGAGAAGCCAGGCTACGGCAACAAGTCCAGCGACCCTATTGTGGTGACGAGCAGGAAGCAGAATTCCCTGAAGCTGTTCATGCCGCTCGGCTCGGGAAGGGTCGAGGCAGGCATTGTCGACGCGGACGGCAGGCCTGTCACGAATGCGACAATAAAGGCGGTGGACTTCTCCACCTCTCAGGTGCTGCAGGAGGCGGGCGCTGATTCCGATGGAAAGAAGGTGTTCACCATAAGGGCCGACAGGAAGGCTTTCCTTGTGGTGTCGGCCGAGGGATACGCCACTGTAGTTACCGTGCCGATGGCAATGCAGAGGGACGTCACCTTGCAGAAGAGTGTCGTGCTCCAGAAGGCCGTCGCATCATTCGAGGTGAAGCCTGTTGGCCTGTTCGCGGGCGAGGAAAGCGTTTCAGAGGCGGGAAGCGCTCTAACTCCGGGCCAGAAGTACACTGCAAGATTCACGCTCATGGTGCCAAAAGGAACTGCCTTCGACGAGGCAGGGGTGCACATAAGGGTTGGGGAGGAAGGGAGCAACTCCATCGAGAAGGATTACATTTACATTGCCGAGGCAAGGGCTGCGTACAAGAGCCTGACACAGGGAACGACTTACACGCCAAAGACAGGGCAGGGAAACGACTTCCAGCACCTCACTACAGGCAACTCCAAGTGGGCCAACATCGTGTTCAGGAACGTTGCGCCGGGCACCTATGAAATAGAGGTGGATGTGCAAGTGAGGCCAGAGGCGAAGATAGGCGCGCCGCTCCAACTCTCTTACAGGGCGTGGGGAAAGTCAGGAAGCGGATACATGAGGTTCCCCAACGATGCTGAGCTGGGCACTGCCGAGAGCGGAGCGTCAAAGCAGGGTCTCTATGCTAATGCATTGAGGAGGGTTTTCAGCGCCGGCCCCTCATCGCTGTGCGCCAATGATTTCTGCTCGAGGTACAGCGTCGAGGACCTCAGGGAAAAGATTGTGTCGAGCGTGGTTGAGAGCTACACCGGCCAGATAGGGAACAGGTACAGGCTTTCCTTCGAGATAGCGAGCGCTTCGAGGGCGCCTTTCAGCCAAGCGCAGCTCTCGCTGAAGGATGGCACTGGCAGCATAGCAATCGAGTCCTACACAGTGAGGACGGCAGCAGGACAGGAGCTCTCCGGAACAGGGGTAGGGTCACAGGTCTCGCTGCCGGTTGGGGAGCTCTCGCAGGACTCTGTAGTGGGCGGTGAGGTCACGTTCTCGGCGAAGAAGGAAGGAAACGTGCCCATCGAGGTGGCAATCACATCAGGCAGCGGGCAGGGCAGTCAGAGCATAGTTTACCAGAAGACAATATACATTCGCCTACTCCCGGCAGCCGGGCTGGGGGTTGACGTCCTCCCGAAAATAATAGTGCCGTTCATTAACAACAACATCCTCGTGAGGGTGACTGACGACAACGGCCTCAAGGCTGTGTCCAACGCCGCGGTAAGCATCAAGAAGGACGGTGCGGTTGTTTCTTCCGGCGAGACTGATATAGATGGGGTGTTCGCCTACACTCTCTTATCGCCCTCCGACGGCAGCGTTGTGGGAGTTGCCGTGGAGAAGACAGGGTTCAAGCCAGTTGAGAAGGAGCTGAAAGTGACTCCAAACATCCTCCAGGCTATGCCTGAAAGCCTGAGGCTCTCAATGACCGTTGGGGGAAAGGACTTCAAGACGTTGAGTGCGGCGATAAACAACTTCGCGCAAATTCCCTTGGAGGTTTACGAGGTGCAGTTCAGCAGGGAGTTTGAAGGATATGTTGACTTCAGCATTGATTCCCCGGAGCAGGGAGACATCATCGCCCCTGACTCGAACGCAACCCTAAGCGCAATCGCGAGGCTCGGGCCGAGGGGTGGGGAGATAGACAAGCCAACGAAGCTGCAAGGCACTGTCACGCTTCACCTCGTGAACCAGAATTTCAAGCAAAAGTGGGTCGCGGCAATTCCGCTCGAAGCCACCATTGGGTTCGGCGATGAAGTGGATGACACGACTTGCTTCACGCTCAACCCCTCTGACTGGAAAATATTCGGCGGAACAGCGGAAAACAAGAGGCTCGAGATAGGGTTTTCCAATTCGTGTGCAGTGGGAGGGGAAAAGGTGAGGCTCTCCAACCTCTCCGCGAGGATTGTTTCAGGGAGCGAGAACCTCTTCGGCACGTTCAGGGCAACCAGCAGCCTCGAGGGAGGCAAGGCAATAGACCTCGACAAGGCGTTCAGGGTGATTGCTGCAAGCGTGCCGCAGGGCGCGAATGAGAAAATCACTATCGAGTTCAAGCCGCAGCAGGTCGTGAGCGGCAAGGCCGAGGGAAGAATTGAGGTACAGGCAACCCACTTAGCATCCAGCGGAGAGCAGAAGCTGCTGCAGAAAGTTGAGGTAAAGGTCAGCGTGAACAACCTAAACGAGTGCGTGGAAGTGCTGGCAAACAGGGACATCACAATCAACAGCTGCCCGGGAAACATAGGCTTCGGAAACTATGGGAGTAGGTTCTCGCAAGCCCAGGGTTCACGCTACTCGCAGTTTGACCCTTATTCCTCGAGGTATGGCTCAGGCCAGGGCAACCCTCCATGGCTAACCCCATCCAACCAGGTCACAGGGTCTAGGGTTCAGGGCGGCCAGCTTGGCTTCGGCAACAGGGCACCTCTTGGGTGGAATTATTATGACTACACATACTCAGGCCTCTATGGGCCGCAGGGCAATTACAATTATGGCTACCAGAACACGTTCTTCCCGAATACATTCTTCCAGCAGCCGTTCTACACAGGGTTAAACTCCTTCAACTCTGCGTTCGACACCGCGTGGAGCTGCGGCCCCGCCAACCTGCAGGTGAGGAACAACTGTGCCTCGCCAATAGAGCTGAGCTTCGAGGCGCAGCCCGGCATCACTGTCGCGAACAAGACAAGCAAGGTCGAGCCTGGAAATATAGAGGATGTGTCCATAGAGCCGACAAACTTCTTCGGAAGATACGGCCTCGACGTAAAGGCGAAGCCAAGCGAGAGCAACGAGAAGGCCTCTACTGTAAAGAGGGTCTTCGTTAACGTGACAAACGAGTTCGCGAAGGATTACCGCGATTGCATATCCATCAGCCCGGCAGGAACCATGTCCTTCAGCGATTTCCTCGGCAAGCCTGCGATACTCACTGTGAGGAACGATTGCTATGGGCAGGGCGTGTTCCTGAGGGACGACCCGAGCACGATAACCTTCGCAGTTTCCTCAGTGCTATCTCCCACCAACGAGGACCCGAACAGGTTTGGTAGCGTGCCGCCCGGAACAGGGGCTGGAACAGCCTTGGGTGCGGCTGGCCAGCAGGGCATTGGCACGGCAGGACAGGCCGGGGTTGTGGGTCAGGGAGGCACGCCATTTGGGGTGCCTACACAGCTGCCAGGCTACCAGAACAACCCTAACCTCTACTACGCCTCGAATGTCTCTCCCGGAATGTTCCCGCAGGCCTTGGGCTACTCGCAGTTCGGAGGACTGATACAGAGTGTAGAAGCCCTCGGCGCGGAGTACCAGACATCGCCCGACGGCAGAGTGAGTCAGGTTCTGAAGTTCAACATCATAAAGAATGTGCATGAGTACAGGAACAGGGCGCCTGAACCCAAGTTCTTCACGAACAACCCGTTCTACAACGCGGGGAACCTGCGCTACTTCGTGAGCCACGGCTACTACACAGTGAACGCGCGCTCCATACTCTTCGTGAGGTTCACAACTCCAAGCGGCATTGAGAGGAGCGTCAGCTTCCCGCTCACGCTGCAGGACTTCTGGCCGCTGTTGGAATACGCGGAACAACTGGCGCGCAAATTCGTGAGCTACGGCGACCCAAGCGTGACGCCGGCCAACTGCCTCAACCTCAAGGCGCTCGATTTCAGCAGGCTGGAAGTGCCCGCTGACATAAAGCTGAGGACGCTCGAGAACGAAAATGGGCCGCTGTTCAAGGTAAGCACCACCAATCAGCAGGGAGTGTGCGGCACTGTGGATAAGCTAGAGCTGCTCGAAACAGGGGACTTCAGGGCTGACACTGGCCTTGTGATGAAGGTGCGCCCCGACCCCGTGGACCCTGACCACGAGCTTGAGATAACGTTTGATACATCTAAGTGGGATGGCCGCCCAACAGAATTCAGGAATAGGAACCTGCTTGGAAAGGTAACCAAAGCCTCTCCCCCAACGGCCAACAACGTGAGCCTCTCCCCAATCAACGCGCGCGTCAAGGCAGGGCGGCCGGGACAGCCCGAAAAGCAGCAACCGGGACAGCCCGGAGGTGGAACGCTTACAGGAACAGAGTGCATGATAAGCACAGTGGAAGGGGAAAATGTGGTGCATAAGCCTGCGGGCGAGACAGGCACAGGCATTTACCGTAACTACGGCTTCCAGCACTTCCAGTATAAGTGGGGCGCAGCCCCTGAAAACAAAATTACGTTTGTGGAGAGAAGCGCGTGCGACGCTTACCTCGGCGACGGCAGGACGCTGCGCGACCTCAATGGAACCTCCCCTCCAATGTTCTGCGACGCACTGCAGGCGAGCATCTCGCTCTCCCAGAAAACCGCCGAGGTAAGGAAGGTCGTTGACGTGGTGAAGATTGTGGATGGTAATAAAGGCCTAAATGGCAGGGGAACTTGCAGCGAAGGTGCGGGCTTCAATTGCGGCGATGCGGACAACATGCACTCCGCCAACCTCTTTAGGTATGCGCTCTCTCAGAGCAAGGCAGGAGGGTACTTCCTTGGTGATGATGGGGCAATTGTGAATATCGGGAGGGACATTGACCTTGCAGGAAAGGTGAGCGAGGCAACGAGGACACTTGTTACTGGCATCAAGGGCGCGCAGATAACATTCGACAACGTGAAAGACAACATCATCCCGAACACAGGCTTAGTGATAAGCAACCTTGGCAGCGTTGACAGGGACAGCATCCCTGCAGGTGCCTCTATAGTGCTCGAACTGAGGGGTTGGGATGCAAATGAACTCGTGAAGACAAAGGACAGGGACTGGGTTTACCCAAGCGACATCGGCGCCGAGACGCCTGGTACAGGTTGGTATGTGCTGCCGCTTGGGAGGTATGGGGAGATGCACAGGGCGCTCCAGCAGTGCATGCAGCAGAACCCGAAGTTCACGGAATGCAGGTATAGCTACAACGGCTCGGATAGGAACATTACAGGGAAATTCATAGAGCAGCTCGGGAGGGGGACATGGAAGCTCACGGCGAGGAACACCTCGGACATGGGGCAGGAAGTGAAGGACGCTGTCATGAAGAGGGCTAAGTGGGAGACTGCCACCGAGGACATGAAGAGGGCTTATGCGGGGTTCTTCCAGTTCAGCAGGCAGAACATCTCCCCAGTCATGTACCTCATGGCTGACAGCTATTCGGATGAGTTCGTGGGCAAGCTCCTTGATTCGGAGTTCTACAAGGAGCTGTTCAAGGGTGCAAGGCCGAAGTTCGGGTTTGTGAACAGCAAGGCAGGGGACCTCACAGCCGAGGCACGGCCGGGAAGGTACACCGGAACTGTGAAGTACAATTGGGGGAGGGAAGAGCTGGAAATAACTTTCAGCGACCTGAACGACCTCATCACTGGAATGGGGTTGAAGGGCTATGCTGCCAACCCGCTGTTCGAGATGCCTATTGATGGGACGCTTAATTGGGGAACAAAGTTCTCCAACGCGAACGCCTCGCTGCTCTACTTCGACTTCGAGGAGAGCCAGACAGGGATAGGCGGGCAGGGGAAAACAACTTCGGACTCGCCGCGTCCGGCAATAGGGTTTGTGTACGAACCATCATACTCTGTGACAAGGACAGGGAGGGTCGCATCCATTGGGAGGTCGGAGTTCAGGTACGCACCTTCTGAACCAGTGCAGCTCGGCATAACAATCAGGAAGGACGAGGCGAAGAAGCCCGCGGGAATGCTCTTCGACTTTATAGTGGGAGGCGCGAGGACAGAAATGGCAACATGGTTCACTGTTGTGAGCGACACGATATCAGGAAGGGCAGGAACGACCACACCGTTGGGAAGCTACAACGGCTCTCAGGTGTGCTCCAGCGGCGAGGTGCTGCTCAGCAGGCCGGAGAAATACCAGGGCTTCAGGTTTGAGCCTGAGGCAGCGGCAGGCACATCAGAGTTCTCAGGACTGGTGTTCGTGCCCTCGCGCATCACAAGCGCCAGCGGAATCGTGAGCACTTCCATCAACGTCGCCTGTGTCAAGGCGTCGGGAAGCATAAAGGTAGGGTTCCCCATGAACTCAGGGATAGAGAGGCAATACGTTGGCAGCGGGCAGGCGCTGCTCTCCATCGACGAGACAAAGGACAATTACAAGAAGCTCTACAACCTCAGGAAGCTGCTCGACATGGTGAAGGACGACAGCAGGAAGATCTGCGTGACCTCCTCCAGCGGCAAGGTAGACCTCTACTGGAACGAGGCCGCGTTCAGAGGCTGAAGACAATTAAAAGCGGGTCTCGCCCCCACAACCCAAAGCCCATACCCAAAATTGTTTTTTAAGGCATTTGAGCTATCGGTAGATGAAAAACAGCTATATAGTCATGGATTACTACGAGAAGACATGAAGTATTCAACGGGCTTTTTTTATATAGTAAACATTTTTACAACCAAATCAAGGT
>SBBR01000048.1 GCA_005239615.1 archaeon | reverse complement strand
TTCCTCTACTCCCATAAAACAATACAACAACGCAAAGAGGTACTACTCCGCATGATAGCGGACAACCTCAGGATAGGGTGAGACTTTCAACGGAGCCCCGGCAAATGATACAATTATAACCAGTTGTCGGTCCAGTACCATTGAAATTAGGCATGTTTTTTTGGCTAATCAGGGGAGTGACATTATGGGTTTGCTTGACGGTTTTTTTCGGCATGTTCAATAACGCGAGAAGTGGCGGCTATGCGCGGCTGGTTGCCTGGGTAGAAAAGAGGTACTCAAGATTTCTCAACATCTTGGTTGCTTGATACAGCCTATCTGCATTTTCTCTCCATGACTTTAGGTCGGTGTATCCGAGAAATAAAGGGTCTATTCTTAGGCCACATAATAGACTATTCTGAGCTGATAGTCTATTCTCTGGACTGATACAACCTTTACCCGAAAAAGTAAATTTGCACAGCCCTTGCTACTCGGGCTGTGCTGAAAGGTGTCACTTCACCTCTATGATCTTCGCCTTCGGTTCGGGCAGGCCTTTCTTTGGTATCTTGAGCTTCAATACTCCATTCTCGTACTTCGCCTCGGCGTTTTCCGTGTCCGCATTCTCGGGCAGGGAAAAGCTTCGGTAAAATCCATGGTAGGAGCGCTCGAGCCTGTACCTTCCCTTCCTATCTTCCTTCTGCTCGCTCTTCTTCTCAGCCTTCACCTCGACCCTGCCTTTCACGATGTTCAGCTTTATATCCTTCTTTTCTATTCCCGGCAGGTCTATTTCCGCCTTTATATCTTTCTCGGTTTCCCAGAAGTCGGACTGGGGCAAGGCGAAATTCTCCCTCACGGCAATGTCCTTCCCGCTTCTAGGAGTCGCCAGCAGTTTATAGGTAGGGGAGAAAGGCTCGTTCCCGAAGAAATCTTCGAAAGCCTCGTCCATGGACCTCTGCATTCTTTTCATCTTTTCCCAGATGTCGCGCGTCATCTCAACCCCCCTTCCGGAGCCAAAGCTCGATGGCAAATAGCCAAAATCATTGCCAGCAAAATCCTTAAAAATTTTTTTTTCTGCGCCATCGCCTGGTGCTGTATTGCATAACTCCCCAAAAAATGCTTATCTTTGTTTACCTTTCATGCCATTCGCCAGGCCGTATTTTTGAAAAGTTAAGAATGCATGGCCAATTTGTCTGAATTCCTTAATTGTGCAACACACCATCGCCTGGCGGGAAAAGTATTTCCGGCCCCCTTATGGAGGCCGAAAAAGAATCAGCAATTTCAGGTCTCAGTAGCTGCTGCCCCTGTCGCCTTTGTGCTTCATGTAGCAGTCCCTGCAATAAACTGGCCTGCCTTCCATTGGCTTGAAGGGCACCTGTGCGGGTTTGCCGCAGTCCGAGCAAATTACATCAAACATCTGTCTCGGCCCTCCAAATCCGCCTCCGCCCCTTCCGCCACCGAACCTGTCGTCGTTATATCCCATCTGTTTTCTCTCTCCTCTATCACTAGGTTATACCCCGCAAAACAAGGAATGCTTGCGCAATCCAGACTTTTACGGGTAAGGGAATTTCCATAGGCAAGGCTTTAAAAGGCGTAGGGGTGGAGGTGCGACCTTTGGAGAGGCTCGCCGCGGCGGATCGATTCGCTCCTAGACCCGTACGGCCTGAAGGCCCTACTTGCGAGCCGCACTCTCGACCGAAAATGTCGTGTACTTTACCTCGGCGGAAAGGCACGCCGAGATGGACCCTGCGGGGATTGAACCCGCGGCCTCTTCGTTGCGAACGAAGCGCTCTACCACTGAGCTAAGGGCCCTATTGTTTAGAGTTATGAGTTACGAAATTGCAATGCAATCCCCATTTATTGTTTCGTTGTGGGGTCTTATAAACAGCATTTCCGGCATTCAAGGAGGCACAAGGGCGGTCTATTTGGTCACGCTATCGTGTCGAGCATGTTCCTGCCCTTGGTGTAAGTGAAAATCGAGCCTGCGAGGCAGAAGAGGCCTGCAATGTAGAGGACTGTCGCCCCGATCCCGTCGCCTGAGAGGTGGACAAGCAGGCCCTGTATCATAGAGGATATGAAGAGTCCGCCGAGCATAATCACTGCAGAGTAAATGCCCAGCGCCTTCACAGGCTTGCCCCTCGTGATGTCTATTGGCAGCGGCGCCCCTTTCTTCATTTCCATGTACAAATAAGGGCATTGGCCTATTTATTCTTTTCCTCGCCCTTCCACGGGAATAGGAAGAGTTTGAATTCCTGCTGGTAGTAAATGGTCTCGGAATCGCGAATGAGGTCCGAGAACCTGAAGCTGTTTGCCTTCCTTGACTTCGAGAGGGTCCTCGGCGTCACATTTTTCACCGGAAGCTTCCTTTTGATTTACTACATTTCAAAACTGTCAGTGCTCGCGATTGCCGAAGGGAATCAGTGCCTCAGGAAACGCCTGATATTCGTCAACGAGCTCCAGTTTTACGCGGCACTTGCCCTGTCGCTGGTCTTTTTCAGGTGATGGATAGGTATCGCCTCTTACCTTGCGAATGCAGCGGTGATGAATGTAATAGGCTACGCTGGAATAATTTTTCTTGAGGCCGCCGGAACGGGCTTCGGTCCGTTGGTCTTCACCCCCCGGATTCATCGTGATATTCAACCATAGGCTGGAATACGGCTTCTATTTCAGGCTATAAATCGTAAAAAATGGCCAACTCGTGCTGACACTTGGCAGCCCTGAAACAGAGTGCCTTGGATAATCTGCAAGGGTGCTGGAGATGGGCATGCCTACTTCTTCAGCAGGAGAGTGACGCCAGCCGCGCCCCCGCCGATTGCAGCCGTGGCGAACTGCACAACGCTCATGGGAACCAGAAAAATCTCTGGGACGAGGCCGAGCGCCACGAGGGCAAAGGTGAAAGCCGAGATTAAGGCCGCCTTGATTAGCGACCCGCCAGCACCGTGACACCATAGTTTATGCCCGACACCACCTTGAGGGCCTTTATGGCGTAAACGTACGCCGCGTTCCCGAGCCAGATAAAGGGCACGAGGTATGCGAGGAAAACGCTGAAGCCGCCGAATACGAATCCCGAGGCAAGCGCGGCTAATGAGGGTATGAGTATAACGGGCAGGGTTTTCCTGAAGGTGAGGAAAAGGGCGGAGGAAGCCAGCAGGAAGTTCACGGCAATGCCGACAACGAGCTGGTTGGGGTATGTCTGGGCGTGCAGCATAATCGGCACGACAATTGCCGCAAATGTGAGGGCGAAAGGCGATTAGGGCAACGTCACTCTGGCCGATGGCCGACACAAAGTTCAAGGGCCAGTGGGGTGAAGTCACCGCTGCGTTTCCATTGCCTCGCGCAGCTCTATTTCTTCC
The DNA here is from genome assembly GCA_005239615.1 of archaeon. GTDB lineage: Archaea > Iainarchaeota > Iainarchaeia > Iainarchaeales > Iainarchaeaceae > CABMIU01. The sequence goes on along the minus strand of SBBR01000048.1, from coordinate 1 downwards.
C